>JALSJD010000252.1 GCA_026989535.1 Cyclobacteriaceae bacterium | reverse complement strand
CGCCCAAGGCAGTATCCATTCTTCTACTGATGCACTAATAATTATTACACGATTGCCTTTTGCAATATGTTCGTAAAATTTATTAGCTATATGTTTATTGAGCATATTTGAAATTTTCTCTTTGGCAAAATTTTCTGCACGCGCAGAAAATTCCATCACTGTTTTTCCTTTAAAAAAATTAGAGAGGAGCCTCTCTTTAGCATCAGAATTATTAATAAAACCAAGCTTATTACAAACCAGCACTGGTAACGACAGAAACATTTTAAAAATAAAGTAATTACTACCCCTAAAAAACCGCAAGAACTGAAAAAGGCTATCATAGCGAATTAAGGTGCCATCAAAGTCGAAAAGAGCCAACTGTTGCTGGCTACTCACAACTTTAATTTTTTAAATATACTTTCAGGAATCATTTTAATGATAAGCATGATGTAGCGCCAAAACCATTTTACATAAATAATGTTCTTTTTATTAAGAATTGCCTTTTCAATTTTTGAAGCCACTAATTCTGGGCTTGCCGTTAATATAGTAGGCAGCTCTAGGTGCTCAGTCATTTTAGTTTTAATAAATCCAGGTTTTACAGTAACCACGTGCACTCCCGATTTATACAGCCTATTTCTTAAACCAGATAAATAAGCGCTATACGCAGCTTTTGCACTTCCATAGGTATAATTAGAAGCTCTACCTCTATCTCCTGCCACGGAACTAATGCCTACCATTACACCTGTTTTACGTGCTTCAAAATCATTGGCAATAATATCAAAAATAGAAATAGCTCCTACCATATTAACCCTATTCGACTTATGCCTAAGTTCGGCACTCTTTATCATTTCGTCTTGCTCTATAAGTATGCCAAAGGCAGCAATTACCCAATCAGGTTTTTGAGTTAGCCCATCATAAAAATCTTGATGGCTATCCAAATTTTCGGCATCAAAAATAACGGTAGAACAGGTGGCATTACACCTGATTTCTAAATCGCTTTTTAAGGCTGTTAATTTTTCTATAGACCTGCCTGCCAGTATTAGTTCATGCCCTTTGGTGGCTAAAAGATGGGCTAGTGATTCGGCTACATCTGAATTTGCTCCTAAAATAAGTACTTTCTTCATTTATAATATTTCTAATCTTTTTGATAACATGGAATTAATTCTACCATTTGGATTGTATTTTTTAATAGTCTCCACAAATTTTTGAGCTTCAGGGTATCCTTGCCAAAAAACATCTTTATGCATACGGCTATCTTTGGTCATATATATTCTACCTCCATAGCTTAAAACGATTTTGTCCAATTCATCAAGAAAATCAAATAATTTATCTTGAATGGCGAAATCCAATGCTAGCGTGTACCCCTTCATCGGGAATGATATTAAATTATTTTGCTCACCAAACACCTTGAGTACTGCTAAAAAAGAGCCCATCCCTTTTGCCTGAATTTTCTTTAAAATTACCTCTAATCCTTTTCGCTCTTCTATAGGAATAACAAATTGGTATTGAGCAAACCCCCTTTTGCCATACATTTTATTCCACGATAAAATAGCATCTAACGGATAGAAAAAACCATCGTAATGCCCAATAGATTCTTTTATTTTAGTAAATGCTTTATGATAATATAAGGTATTAAATAACTTAATGGAGTACTTATTAAGGGCAAATTCAGGAAAATTAATTGGAATACTTAAGTGAGGATCGGCATGTACTTTAAATGGTTCTTTCAGTTTTATTTTTTTATCTCCGTTTTTAAAATGTTCTCCCAACATAAGCAGGCTTCTTCCAAAATTTTTACCGCCTTTCAAACAGTCGATCCAAGCAACACTGTAAGTAGCATCCTTATTTTCTTCAAATAAAGCTAAAATTTCATCGAGCGATTTAGCCTTTATAGTAGTTTGAGCAATGTAAGATGATTTTATGGGCTTCACCGAAAATTTTACTGTTAATATTACACCAGACAATCCCATGCCACCACAAGTAGCCCAAAATAGTTCTACATTTTCTTTTTGAGAGCAACTTATAATTTGCCCATCGGCCAACATTAATTTAATACTGATAATATGGTTAGAAATTGACCCATCTACATGGTGGTTTTTTCCGTGAACATCAGAAGCAACGGCTCCTGCTATTGAGATAAATTTGGTGCCAGGTGTAACAGGCAAAAACCAGCCTGAGGGAATAATAACCTTAAGAATATCATCTAATAAAACTCCTGCCTGTACTTCAATAACGCCATTTACTTTATCGAAAAAAAGAAATTTATTAAAACTAAGACATGAGACAATATTTTCATTCAAAGAGGCATCCCCATAACACCTCCCATTGCCTCTAATAATTAGTTCTTGGGCATCATTTAACTTATTGGATAATTCTTTTGCTGAAGAAAAGCTATTAATCTTGGTATCAACTACGGGGTAATTACTCCAATTGCTTATAAGGGTCATTTGCCTTAATAAAGAATGATAAAGAAAGAAACCATCCAAGCGAGGATAGTAATAATAACAAATTTATCGGTATAAATAATTTTTGTAGGCGAGCCTGCATTATTCTCTACCAATGCAATTTGCATATATCGCATTAATCCGGCAAGCACAAATACGGTAGTTCCTACCAAGTACTTAGAATTAAGCCCCATGGCAACCTGGGAGGTTAAACAATACATGAGATAAGCCACAACAATTATACTAGAGCTAAAAATTAAACTTGCGTTTAAAAATTCAAGATTATAACCCGTTGAACTTTTTCGAGTTATTGAACCATTTTTTTCTTTTAATCGTACATCTTCTCGCCTTTTAGCAATGGCAAGAAATAAGGCGAGCAGAAAAAACATGACCATTAACCATTGGGTAAGTGGTATATCGGCTGCAACTCCACCGGCAATCACTCTTAGTTCAAAACCAGCTGCCAAAATTAATATATCTAATATCGATTTGTTTTTTAGCCCCAAAGAGTAGCCAATATTTAAACCAATATACATCAGCAAAACAATGGTAAATGAGGTGTTTATAAAATTGGCAGTTACAATACTTATAATAGCTAAAATTGCCAGTAAAATATACCCTGTGCGTACAGATACTTCACCTGCAGCCAACGGGCGAGTTGATTTTCGAGGATGTAGTCTATCTTCTTCAATATCTTTTATATCGTTTAAAATATAAATAGAGCTAGCTGCAAAACCGAAAGCAATAAAACCTATTGTGGTCTGGAGGAGTTTTTCTACATTAAAAAAATCTCCTGCAAAAAACAGAGGAATAAAAAGAAAGAAATTTTTAATCCAATGGTGAAGCCTAAGAAGCCTAATGAGTAACATCATTGCATTAGAAGTATTTTTATAGAAGTATTTTTTTCACAAGCACAATACAATAAAGGTAAGCAAAAAATAAACTTAATGCTATCTGTTCATAAATTAACCCACATTATTCACCGCATTCATAGTATAATATTTCCAATTTCCTGTCTATCCACTTATCAGATGTCGCTTTTTAACAAATTTTCTACCTCAAATTTGGGTGTCGCTTACGATTATCTCCGTGCATCTGCTTCGTTGCAAAACCCTCGAGGTATGAAGATATAAATGCGGTGCATCTACACAAAGCTAATCGCATGAATAATGCGGGATAATCAAAACTAAGCTCTCTTCGATTTTTCCCAAACTACCGATTGACTTCCCCTAAAATACCTTATAGCACCTACATATACGGCATAATTCATAAACGTAAAATAAAAAGGAATATAAAATAATTTAGCCTTCACCTTTTTGTTTCGTAATAGATACCCTACAAACGCAAGTAAATAAAATATTATTTGTGCTACAATTAACCCAAGTCCAATCCAGCTTCCTTTAATAGCCAATAAAAAAGAAAGAGCTATTATAGCCAATAATAATATGGGAGCTACTGACCACCTGAATACGCGATGAGAAACATAAAGAAAAGTAAGTGCTGGCTTCTTAAATGGATTTAATAAACTAGCCAGCCTTACAATAGATTGTATTCCACCAGCGGCTATTCTTGTTTTTCTTTTATACTCTTCGGCTACCGAAAATGAGGGTTCCTCAATGGCATAGGCTTGAGGCTCATATTTAATCACATATCCGCTTTGGGCAATTTTCATTGTCATATAAAAATCTTCTATAATGGTATCCGAAGGTATGGGTACAAATAAGTTGGTTCGAATGGAAAATAATTCACCTGCTGCCCCCACAACACTGTAAAAATCAGAATCTTGTTGTTTTAGAAAAGATTCGTATCGCCAATAAAATCCTTCTCCAGCTCCTGAGGCATTATCTTCATTTTGCACTTTTACTTTTTTCTCGCAAGCAACCCCTCCTACGGCAGGGCTATTATAGTGCCTTACAATCTTTAATAGGGCATCACTATTAATAGTAGTATTTGCATCTGAGAATACAACAATTTCAGAATCAACAAACTTCATAGCCCTCTTAGTAGCAGCAATTTTCCCATTTCTAGCCTTTTCATGTAAAAGGATTATATTTGGGTATTTCTGAATTATTTTATTAGTTTGATCGGTTGACCCATCGGTAATAAATAGGATTTTAAGAAGATTTTTTGGATACTCCAAGGATAAGGAGTTGAGTACTTTTTCTTCAATACAGTCCTCCTCATTATAAGCGGCCACTAGTAAAGTTAAGGAAGGGAGATGCACTTGTTTTTTACCTTCAAGCGATTCTTTGTTTTTTAATAGTAACTTATTAAAAACAAGTACAATAAGTACATATCCTAGGTATGAATAGAATATGATGAAAATTGAAATTAAAAGAAGATATTCAGCTATTACCATTTACCTATTAGCTATTTTTACAATTAACCTAATAAACCCTTAACCTGTATAATTCATGAATAATCTATTGCGCACTCCAATTGACTATCATTTAGGCTCGTACTCAAATTTTGCTACTCAACATCCGCCATCTAGCGGACGCCTCTCTCGAAAAAAAATCGGGACAAGCTGTTCCAAAATTCTCCGTGAGCAACTGATTAACAGCCACTTGAAATGCTCATCACGAAGATTCATGAATTACACATGTTAAAAAAAGGGCAAGATAAGAATATAGTAGTGCTTGTAAAACAACCTTCATCTTTATTTAAAAAAATTATTATCCCATTCCTATTTATTTGGTTTGGGATGGCTAATACTTGGGCGGTAAATTTTATTGCCCCAACTATTAATAGTTCAGCTGTTACTTCTGGAACCTACGGGGTTTTGTACACTTATGATATCACAACTCAGGATGGTGTAGGTATCCTTACAATCTCCGATTCGGGTTTGCCGTCTGGTTTAGTTTTAACTGATAATAATGATGGCACTGCACAAATATCAGGTTCCCCTACGGTTACAGGACCATTTAGTGTAACTATTACAGTAACTGATGCCAATTTAGACTTTGATACACAAAATTTTACCCTAACTATTTCGAAGGCGACCGCTTCGGTTGTGCTAGCCAACCTCAGTCAAATTTATACCGGTAACCCGCTCGTGGCTACGGCAACTACTACTCCTAGTGGCTTAACCGTTGATTTTACCTATGATGGGTCGCCTACTCCGCCTACCGATGCAGGTTCGTATGCCGTGGTGGGCACTATTAATGATGTTAATTATGAAGGGTCTGCTGTGGGCACATTAATTATTGCCAAGGCACCTCTTACCGCTACCGCTGATGATAAGGCCAGGGTATATGCGGCTGCTAATCCTGCCTTAACTATTACCTATGCGGGGTTTGTAAATGGAGAAACTTCGGTGGTGCTTGATGTACTGCCAACTGCGGCTACTTCGGCTAATGCTTCTTCGCCTGTGGGGGTAGTACCTATTACACTCAGTGGCGGGTCGGATAATAATTATGATTTTACGCTTAATGATGGTTCCTTAACTATTTCGAAGGCGACCGCTTCGGTTGTGCTAGCCAACCTCAGTCAAATTTATACCGGTAACCCGCTCGTGGCTACGGCAACTACCACTCCGGCAGGGCTTACCGTTGATTTTACCTATGATGGGTCGCCTACTCCGCCTACCGATGCAGGTTCGTATGCCGTGGTGGGCACTATTAATGATGTTAATTATGAAGGGTCTGCTGTGGGCACATTGAGTATTACCAAGGCACCTCTTCCCGCTACCGCTGATGATAAGGCCAGGGTATATGCGGCTGCTAATCCTGCCTTAACTATTACCTATGCGGGGTTTGTAAATGGAGAAACTTCGGTGGTGCTTGATGTGCTGCCAACCGCGGCTACTTCGGCCAATGCTTCTTCGCCTGTGGGGGTAGTACCTATTACACTCAGTGGTGGGTCGGATAATAATTATGATTTTACGCTTAATGATGGGTCCTTAACTATTTCGAAGGCGACCGCTTCGGTTGTGCTAGCCAACCTCAGTCAAATTTATACCGGTAACCCGCTCGTGGCTACGGCTACTACCACTCCGGCAGGGCTTACCGTTGATTTTACCTATGATGGGTCGCCTACTCCGCCTACCGATGCAGGTTCGTATGCCGTAGTAGGCACTATTAACGATGTTAATTATGAAGGGTCTGCTGTGGGCACATTGAGTATTGCCAAGGCACCTCTTACCGCTACTGCGGATGATAAGGCCAGGGTATATGCGGCTGCTAATCCTGCCTTAACTATTACGTATGTGGGGTTTGTAAATGGAGAAACTTCGGTGGTGCTTGATGTGCTGCCAACCGCGGCTACTTCGGCTAATGCTTCTTCGCCTGTGGGGGTAGTACCTATTACACTTAGTGGCGGGTCGGATAATAATTATGATTTTACGCTTAATGATGGTTCCCTAACTATTTCGAAGGCGACCGCTTCGGTTGTGCTAGCCAACCTCAGTCAAATTTATACCGGTAACCCGCTCGTGGCTACGGCAACTACTACTCCTAGTGGCTTAACCGTTGATTTTACCTATGATGGGTCGCCTACTCCGCCTACCGATGCAGGTTCGTATGCCGTGGTGGGCACTATTAATGATGTTAATTATGAAGGGTCTGCTGTGGGCACATTAATTATTGCCAAGGCACCTCTTACCGCTACCGCTGATGATAAGGCCAGGGTATATGCGGCTGCTAATCCTGCCTTAACTATTACCTATGCGGGGTTTGTAAATGGAGAAACTTCGGTGGTGCTTGATGTACTGCCAACTGCGGCTACTTCGGCTAATGCTTCTTCGCCTGTGGGGGTAGTACCTATTACACTCAGTGGCGGGTCGGATAATAATTATGATTTTACGCTTAATGATGGTTCCTTAACTATTTCGAAGGCGACCGCTTCGGTTGTGCTAGCCAACCTCAGTCAAATTTATACCGGTAACCCGCTCGTGGCTACGGCAACTAC
>JALSJD010000251.1 GCA_026989535.1 Cyclobacteriaceae bacterium | reverse complement strand
TTAACCGAACATCTTAGAGAACATATGGTTCTTTTACAAAACAGTCCGCAACGAATACAAAAATATTTTAAGCACAAAGATATTAGATATGCAGCTTAATATCGGTTAATTAAAGCCGGGTTAATAATTGCATTATGATTGTTAACCTCCGCAGGAATGAGGGTACTGGGTTTTCTTAGAGTTAGCCACTAGCAAGAACCATTCTACATAAGGAGATTAGAAAAAAAAATCCTTTTTCTTGTTTTTATATGATTTAAGTCATTTTTTATATTGGGCTAAGCCAACTACATTTGCATTGTTTATAATAATTCTAAATAATTGAGCAAAGCAAAAACCGTAGGAGAGTTAAAACCAGGAGAGAACGGAACTATCTGTTGTTTTACAGATGATAGACTTTCGTTAAAGCTGCTCGATATGGGTTGCTTACCCGGCACAAGTGTGCAAATGAAATTTTCGGCTCCGCTTGGCGACCCGCTTTGCATTGATGTTGACGGGTACAGTTTATTACTGCGCAAGGCAGAGGCTCATACCATTTCGCTAGTTGAGTAATTAATGAGTAAAGATCAGCGAAAACGCATTGCACTTGTCGGTAATCCTAATTCTGGCAAGTCTTCCTTATTTAACCAGCTTACAGGGCTTAACCAAAAAATCGGAAATTTTCCTGGGGTTACAGTAGATAAAAAATCAGGCATTTCTGTGCTTACCAATGGCAAAAAAGTAGAAATTATTGATTTGCCAGGTACCTACAGTATCTATCCAAAATCAAATGACGAAACCGTAGTTGCTGATATTCTTTTAAATAAAGAAGGAAATCTCTTCCCCGATGTGTTAGTGGTAGTTATAGATGCCTCTAATTTAAAGCGGAACTTACTCCTTTTTACACAGATGAAGGATTTAGGACTGCCTGTTATTTTGGCTTTAAATATGGTGGATATGGCCGACCGAAAGGGTGTTGGTTACGATTTAAAATTGCTTGAAAAAGAGATTGGTGCTCCTGTAATCTCTATTAATGCTCGCATAGGTAAAGGCGTAGAGGAACTGAAAAAGGCATTAGAAGAAGAGGTAAAACCAAGCGCAAACAGCTTTTTTGATGTGACCGAATTAGCCAAAGAAGAAATAGCGGAATACCTCAAAAAACACTCCAATGATACTGCCTATTGGGCGCTACAACAACTAACGATAAACGGTAAAATTAAACAAAAAGACAGTGTTCAGGCCAAAGACACCACCCTTCGTTATGGTAAAATTAACCGATTGGTTAAGCAAATAGAAATTACGAAAGAGGCGGTGGGTTTAAAGCTGTATTCAGAAAAAATAGATAAAATTCTTACCCATAAAATTTGGGGTTATGTCATCTTCCTATCAGTTCTCTTTGTAATATTTCAAGCCATTTTTGCCTGGGCAAGCTGGCCTATGGATTTAATCGATGTGGTTTTTTCTGAACTGTCGGTTTGGCTATCAACTAATTTACCTGCGGGTGTTTTTACCGATTTATTAGCCAAAGGATTAGTGCCAGGAGTTGGTGGCGTATTAATTTTTATTCCTCAAATAGCTATTTTATTTGCCTTTATTTCTTTGCTAGAAGAATCTGGCTATATGGCCAGGGTGGTGTTTTTAATGGATAAAATAATGCGCAAGTTCGGGTTAAATGGCAAGAGCGTGGTTCCACTTATTTCGAGCGTGGCTTGTGCTATTCCGGCCATCATGGCCACCCGAACCATCGAAAATTGGAAAGAAAGGATGATTACCATTTTTGTAACACCTTTAATGAGTTGCTCAGCTCGGTTGCCTGTTTATACCATTTTAATTGCCTTGGTAATTCCTGATGAATATGTATTGGGGGTTTTTAATATGCAAGGATTGGTTTTGCTTAGCTTATACCTGTTGGGTTTTGTTGCGGTGCTATTTTCGGCCTATATTTTAAATAAGATAATGAAAACTACCGAACGTAGTTTTTTAATAATGGAGTTGCCTACCTACAAAACCCCACGTTGGAAAAATGTGGGACTTACTATTATAGAAAAAGTAAAAACCTTTTCGTTTGAAGCCGGTAAAATTATTATAGCTGTTTCTATTGTGCTTTGGGTACTGGCCACTTATGGGCCAGGCGATAACATTAAAAATGCAGAGCAAAATGTAGCCAAATCTTTGGTGGGTACTAAATACACCCAGAACGAATTTAATGATAAGGTGGCTTCTTATAAATTAGAGAACTCTTATGTTGCTAAATTAGGCAAAGCGATTGAACCTGCTATAAAACCCCTTGGGTTTAACTGGAAAGTGGGCATTGCTTTGGTAACGTCTTTTGCGGCTCGCGAAGTGTTTGTGGGCACAATGTCCACTATTTACAGCATCGAATCAGCCGATGGAGATGTAAATACCATAAAATCGCGTATGGGCTCGGAAATAAACCCTGAAACCGGAAAGCCCTATTTTACCCTAGCTGTGGGCCTATCTCTTATGGTATTTTATGTATTTGCCATGCAATGTATGAGTACTTTAGCCATTACCTACCGCGAAACCAAAGGATGGAAATGGCCTGCCTTGCAAACTATTTATATGTCGGGCTTGGCGTATATGCTTTCACTGCTTACGTTTAATTTGTTTTCGTAAATAATAATGAGTCCACTCATTCCCTTTGATACAGTAATATTACTCTAAAATCTGATTAAGCTGTTTTATAAAGGCTGTATTGTCTTTTAAAGACACTTTTAATGCGTTTTCTAAATACGAAGGAATTTTGGAGTCTTCTTTAATTTTTGATTTTAAGTCGTTAAGCATTTCTACCACTGTTTCAGTATCTTCTAAGCGGCCATCATCTTTAATGCTTTTAATAAGGGTGGTAACAAGAGCTACTTTTTCAAGGTTGTGTTCCACTTTAAAAGTTTCACTATTCTGTTGGGTAGTATTAGCAGCTATACAACCATTATAATCATCTACTATTTTTTCAAGGTTAGACTTTTTGTAGGCGCTATTTGAAAATCCTCTAACAATTACATCACAATCATTTAAAAATTTCTCCACATGCTTTTTAAACCCTAAATTAGGCACAATGAGGCTAGCCCCATCTTTCTTAATTAGCACCAAAGTTGAAAACGAGGCAGAAGAATTTGCTTCAGTATTCATGATTTTATAAATACTGAGATACCCCTCTTTTACGAGAATACCTAGCTGATATTTATTCAATACCTTAATAGGGTGATACGTTTCTTCCTCTTTTAGCAACCATTTTACCTCGTATGCCTTAAATTTTCTTTTCTCTTTCCCTTTCTTTATCGTAATTACTTGAATAGCGTTTCCTTTGTTGGTAGCTATAAAAGCTTTGCCAGTTAACGTATCCCCTTTTAATGTAACCAGCACATCTGATTGCGAAAAGGCAGAAAACGAAAGACTAATAAGTATGAATAAAAAGAATATGCGCATCATTGTTTATTGTAGGTTAGGGTCTCAAAAGCATTTTATTATTAACAAAAAACCCGATATTTCTATCGGGTTTTACGCTTCTAGTGACCTCGACAGGATTCAAACCTGTAATCTCTTGAGCCGTAATCAAGTGCATTATTCAGTTGTGCTACGAGGCCAGCAAAATATAATTTTAAATTATCCGTTATCTAACGGACTGCAAATGTAGTATTTTTTTTAAAAGCGCTATATTTGCGAGCGAAAATTTAAGAGATTTATTGAAAAATAAAAAATAATTTCTCCATACTAACATACTGAAGAGTGAATAAATATATGAAATACATACTTTTTGTAGTTATTTTAACGGGTTTGGGCAGCTCTGTTTTTGCCCAAGAAAATGCTGAACCTGCAAAAGACGCGAAAGAATCAACTGCTTACCGCTATACCCCTAGCCCCGATTTTCCCGGAGCATTGGTGTTAGAGTACGGCATCAACTATTTTGATAAAAACAGCCCTGTTATGGACACCAAACCTTGGGGTTCACCAACTTTAAATTTGTATTATATGTATGATATAAGGTTGGGAGACTCCCGGTTTTCGGTTAATATTGGTGCGGGGGTAGGCAATGAAAAATATACATTTGAAGCCCCTGTTACTTTTACCGATTCGCTGCAAATAACTATTATTGATTCAATTAAAAACATACCTTATTTTAGTAATATTAGTGCCCTTAAAAAATCTCAAATGGTTATTAATTACCTTGATATCCCTTTAGAGTTTAGGATTCATTCGCGAAAAAACGACCATAAAAGAGCATTTTACCTTGCTATTGGAGGAAAAGTAGGTTTTCGATTTGCCGGAAAAACAAAAGTGGTTTATTCAGAATTAGGAAGTAAGAAGAAATTTAAAGATTTGTACAATTTTAATATAAATGCCATTAGGTATGGTGCTACGGCCAGAATAGGGTACGGCCCCATTAACTTTTGGGGTTATATGGGTCTCAATAACTTTTTTGATGGCAATAAAACAGCAGGCATAAGAAATCCAACTACTTTCTCGTTTGGCCTATCGCTTTCTACATTTTAACATACCTTTATTCCTGCGAAAGCAAGAATAATATCTCCAACTTACTCAAACGTAAAAACCTCGGTAGGTTTTTGTGGAGTAAGGCGTTTGCTTTTAGTAACTCCATTATATTTTATATGCACCAAAGTGTTTTGGTCATCAAAAACCTCAAAAAAAATAGTGTTGGTAATACTTAATTCCTTCATTTTTTTAACCCCATAATACTCAATATAGCACCACAAGGCATCCTCTTCAATTTCGTGGCCCAGGTATTTGCGTTTTTTTTGCTTACCATCTACCGTAATTATTAAATGCGAAAGCATATAATGCTGCACAAGTGAGTCTCTCCATTGAGTATCTTCCGGGTTCATAATATCTAACCTTACATGATACACCTTATTCAATGTTTCTTCTAAATCGTCTAAAAACACTCGTTCCGAAATTTGAATCGCTTTGGTTTCAACATCGTGTTCTATCTCACAAACCGATACGTGAAACGGATGCATAAACGGGCTCACAAAAAAAGTAATAATGGATAGTAGAATAATCATTGATTGATTTATACAAACGGTGAATAAAACCCAAAATTAAGCATTAATTTTACGACTTTTAAGAACAGGCGTATTGGATACTTTTAAGTTGTATTTTGAGTTAGGAATGGAGCATATCCTTGATGTAAGGGGATACGACCATATCCTTTTTGTAGTGGCACTTACCACTATTTATCAGCTAAAAGATTGGAGGCGCGTGTTTATTTTAGTTACCGCCTTTACCATAGGTCATTCCATTACACTGGCTTTGGCCACCTTGCATGTTATAAAATTTAATGCTGATTTAATCGAATTTTTAATACCCGTAACCATATTTTTTACAGCAGTCGCTAACTTGCTGCGTAAAAGAGCAGAGCACAGCACCAAAAAAATACAGCTTAACTATTGGCTTGCCCTTATTTTTGGATTAATCCACGGGATGGGTTTTTCCAATTATTTACGAAGTTTATTAGGCAGCGATACCACTATATTTACACAGCTCTTGGCGTTTAATGTAGGGTTAGAAATGGGTCAAATAATAATAGTGCTTTCGTTTATGGTATTATCCTTTTTATTTGTAGATATAATTGGCATAAGCAAAAGAGATTGGAAACTAATAATTTCCTCAGGCGTGGCAGCCATTGCCACCACTTTAATGATAGAAACTAAATTTTGGTAAGAATAAATTATAAATATGATGAACCGCATAATCCTATTAATTACACTATTGTTAGCGGCTGTTTGGGCTAATGCCCAAGAAAAGTCTGGTTGGCAAGGCAAATTCGAGCAGCTAGGCACTATACTGCCAACACCAAACACTTATCGTACAGCCTCTGGTGCTCCGGGCGAAGCCTATTGGCAGCAAAAAGCTGACTATAAAATTAAAGTAACGCTTAATGAAGATAAGCAAACCATAGCAGGGTCTGAAACCATAACTTATTTTAATAATAGCCCAGATGATTTAACCTATTTATGGGTACAGCTCGACCAAAATATGCGAGCCAAAACCTCACAAACACCTCAAGTAGCATCCTCTTCCTTAAGATCAGATTCTATTTCGGGTAAAATATTGCAACAATATGTGTTGTACGATGTTGATTACGATGGCGGGTTTAAACTAACTGCTGTAAAAGATGCCAAAGGCAACGATTTAAGCTATGTGGTTAATCATACCATGATGCGCATCAATTTACCCGAACCTCTTAAACCGGGCGCAAACGTATCATTTTCGATTGATTGGTGGTATAATATTAACGACCGTATGGCAATGGGTGGCCGAGGTGGCTACGAGTATTTTCCTAAAGATGATAACTACCTGTTTACGATTGCACAGTGGTTTCCTCGAATGGCAGTTTACAGCGATGTAGAAGGATGGCAAAACAAGCAATTTTTAGGAAGAGGTGAATTTGCCTTGGTGTTTGGCAACTACGATGTAGAAATCACCGTGCCTGCCGATCATATTGTGGCTTCAACGGGCTCGCTTCAAAACCCTAAAGAAGTACTCACAGATTTGGAACAAGAGCGTTTTGAGCAAGCGAAAAGCTCAGAAGATATTGTGATAATTGTAACCCAAGACGAGGCCATCAAAAAAGAAAAAGCCAAATCTACTCAAAAACGCACGTGGCATTTTAAAGCCGAGAATGTAAGAGATTTTGCTTTTGCAAGCTCACGTAAGTTTATTTGGGATGCACAAATGGTAGATATTAATGGCAAAAAGCCTTTGGCAATGTCATATTACCCCAAAGAAGGTAATCCATTATGGGAAAAAGAATCTACTAAAGCAGTAGCGCATACGCTCAGAACCTACTCTCGAATGACCATCGATTACCCCTATCCTGTAGCCATTTCTGTGCATGCTGCAAGTATTGGTATGGAGTACCCAATGATTTGCTTCAACTTTGGGCGACCAGAAGAAGATGGCACTTATTCAGACAGAAAGAAATGGGGCATGATTGGCGTGATAGTACACGAAGTGGGGCATAATTTCTTTCCTATGATTATTAACTCGGATGAACGCCAATGGACTTGGATGGACGAAGGGTTAAACACGTTTGTGCAAACCGTTACCCAAAAAGAGAACTACCCAGATATGCCTAAGCGTAGAGGCGAGCCCAATACCATTGTTAATTATATGAAGGGCGACCCTGATTATATTCGCCCAATTATGACTAATTCGGAGCAAATTATCCAGTTTGGGAATAATGCGTATGGCAAACCCGCAACCGCTTTAACCATTTTAAGGGAAACGATTATGGGGGAAGAAGAATTTGATTATGCCTTTAAAGAATACGCCACGCGTTGGGCTTTTAAACACCCAGAACCGGCCGATTTTTTTAGAACGATGGAAGATGCCTCTGCTATTGATTTAGATTGGTTTTGGAAAGGGTGGTTTTACACCATCGATAATGTGGAAATTGAATTAAGCAATGTGCGCTGGTTTAAAGTTGATACGGTTTCGCAAGGCATTGAAGGCCAGAACCAATCTGGTAAAATAGAAAATACGAATAAAGACGAGGACGGTAATAACAAAGACTTTTCTAACGGGCCAGAAAACTTAGTAATTACAGATACGCCTGATCATTATTATGGGGAGTATATGAACACCGTAGATGATGAGGCTATTCGTAAGAAAAATGCAAATAAAAATTTTTATGAATTAACCTTAAAAAATAATGGAGGGCTTGTTATGCCTGTAATTATTGAGTGGAATTATACCGATGGCACCAAAGAAATTGAAATGATTCCTGCTGAAATTTGGAGGTCGAATGAAAGCCAAGTTAAAAAGGTATTTGCCAAAGATAAAGAAGTGGAAAGCATCGTTATCGACCCTGAGTTAAAAACAGCGGATGTAAATACGGATAATAATGTATTCCCTAAAAAAGAGTCGAAATCTAGGTTAGAAGAGTTTAAGGACAATTAATAACGTTAATGCGACTCCTTGCCCAAAAACGAAGCAGGCTATGCCTAGCATTGATGAAAAAGGTAATCAATATGAAAAAATTATTAATCGCCTGCATACTAGCACTGCCTTTTATGGCAACTGCACAAGAAAAATTAAACTGGCAAGGCAAGTTCGAGCAGTTAGGAACACAATTACCTACTCCTAACGAATACCGAAATGCAGCGGGAGCACCGGGTATAAAATACTGGCAACAAAAAGCAGATTATAAAATTGATGTAGCCATCGATGAAAATTCCTTGAAATTAACAGGGTCGGAGCAGATTACCTACACCAATAACTCACCCAATGCCCTAAATTATTTATGGGTACAATTGGATCAAAATGTACGTCAGAAAAATGCATTGAGCACGCAAGTAGGTACACGTAGGATGCGCGACTCTATTGCTGCCAAATCTATAACGCACTATGCCGATGATTACAATAGCTACGATGGTGGCTTTAAAATAATGGCCGTTAAAGATGGCAACGGCAATGAGTTAAAGCATACCATCGTAGAAACAATGATGCGGATTGATATGCCAACAGCATTGGCTACGGGCGAGTCTTACTCGTTCGCCATTGATTGGTGGTATAATTTGTACGATCGTATGCTTATTGATGGTCGTGGAGGGTATGAGTATTTTCCTAAAGATGATAACTACGCCTTTACCTTAGCGCAGTGGTATCCACGTATGGCTGTTTATGATGATGTAAACGGGTGGCAGCATAAGCAATTTTTAGGTAGAGGAGAGTTTGCCCTTACCTTTGGCGATTTTGAAGTAAATATTACCGTGCCCTCTGACCATATTGTAGGCTCAACTGGTTGGTTGCAAAACGAAAAAGAAGTGCTTACTGTTAAACAATTAGAACGTTGGAGCCAAGCACAAAACTCAGAAGAGATTGTGTTTATAGTAACGGAAAAAGAAGCGAAAAAAAACGAAAAATCAAAAGAAACAAGCACTAAAACTTGGCATTTTAAGGCGGAGAATGTGAGAGATTTCGCCTTTACTACTTCGCGTAAATATATTTGGGATGCCGTAGCGGTTCAATTGGAAAACCATAAACCATTAGCTATGTCGTTCTACCCTAAAGAAGGCAATCCATTATGGGCAGATTACTCTACAGAGGCAGTAGCAAATACACTTCGTTATTACTCCGAAAAAACAATTGATTATCCGTATCCGGTAGCCATTTCAGTACATGCTGCCGACCAAGGAATGGAGTACCCAATGATTTGCTTTAATTATGGCCGCCCTGATGAAAAGGGCAAATACTCACAGCAGTTACTTGAAGGCTTGGTAGGTGTTGTGGTGCACGAAGTAGGGCATAATTATTTTCCAATGATTATCAATTCGGATGAACGCCAATGGACTTGGATGGATGAAGGGCTTAATACTTTTTTAGAGCATAATACATTGGTTAAATACTACCCTACTTTTGATTTAACGTGGGGTACCCCCAAAGGAATTACGCACTATATGAAGAGCAACCCCGATTATATCCGTCCTATAATGACGAACTCGGAGCAGATTAGACAGTTTGGTTATAATGCCTATGGTAAACCTTCTGCAGCCCTTGTTTTACTTCGTGAAACTATTATGGGTCCAGAATTATTTGATATTGCTTTTAAAGAGTATGCACAGCGTTGGGCTTTTAAACACCCAATGCCTGCCGATTTTTTTAGAACAATGGAAGATGCCTCTGCGGTGGATTTAGATTGGTTTTGGAGAGGCTGGTTTTACTCGATTGATTATGTGGATATTGAACTTGCCAATGTGCGTTGGTTTACAACCAATACAGTTTCTAAAAGCATTGAAGGCCAAAACGAAACGGCTAAAATAAAGAATACCAATAAGGATGAGAACGGCAATAATATAGACTTTTCTAATGGGGCAGATCTATTAGTAATTACCAATACACCCGATCGTTATTATAGTGAGTTTATGGCCAGAGTGGACGATGAAGCCATAAAAAACACCTATAACGGAAAGAATTTTTATGAGTTATCGTTTAAAAATGTAGGTGGCTTAGTTTCTCCCATTATTATAGAGTGGACTTATGCCGATGGCACCAAAGAAGTGCAACAATTACCTGCAGAAATTTGGCGCTCCAACGAAAATGAAGCTAAAAAAGTGTTTGTAAAAAGCAAGGAAGTAATCAACATCACCATCGACCCCAACAAAGAAACGGGCGATACAGAAATGAATAATAATTACTTTCCTAAGCGAGAAGCCAAGTCTAAATTAGAGGAATTTAAAGATTCGCATTAATAAATATTCTTGTGAAAGCAGGAACACTAAATGCAAATCGTTATTGCCCCGTAAATCAGGGCAATCTCTGCCCTCCTCCGAGGGTTTTTTAAGGTTTTACCTTATTACTGATGATTATTGATAATGCAATAGTTGAATCTCTAATAATCATGTTATAACTTTACTGTAAACCTAACTGTATAATAATGAAAAAATTAATAGTTATTGCATTTATTGGAACTTTAATGTTGGGCTGTGGCTCAGATACTAAGAAGAACCCAGAAGAAGAACAAAAAACGGTAAAACAAACGGATCAATTTGCAGGATTGACCGAAAGAGCTCAACAGCTTTTTGGCATATTGCCAACAGTAGCAGAAAACCCGGAAAACATACTTACAGATGAAAAAGTGGCATTGGGCAAAAAGCTATTCTTTGATGTACGCTTGTCTAAGGATAATACAATTAGCTGTAATTCCTGCCATAATTTAAGAACCTTTGGGGTTGATAACCTTGCAGTTTCGCCAGGGAACGATGAGGGTTCTTTTGGAACCAGAAACTCTCCTACCGTATTAAATGCAGCACTTCATTTTTCTCAATTTTGGGACGGAAGAGCTAAAGATGTGGAAGAACAAGCAGGTGGCCCTATTTTAAACCCTGTGGAAATGGCGATACCAGACGAGAAATTTTTGGAAGACCGCTTATCTGGTATTGATGAGTACAAAAAAGGGTTTTCTATTGCTTTTCCTGATGAGCAGAACCCCATAAACTATACTAATATTAAAAATGCTTTAGCAGCCTTTGAGCGTATGTTAATAACACCCTCTCCTTTTGATTCTTTTTTGGCAGGAAATACCGATGCTTTAACAGACAAAGAAAAAGCCGGACTAGATAAATTTATGAGAACAGGATGTATAGCCTGCCATTCGGGTACATTGCTAGGAGGGCACTCTCTTTTAAAGTTTGGCTCTTTTTACAACTACTGGGAACTAACTAAAAGCAGCACAATAGATATGGGCAGGTATGAAGTTACGAAAAAGGAAGGTGATAAATATATGTTCAAAATCCCTTCGTTGAGAAATGTAGCACAAACGGCTCCCTATTTTCATGATGGCAGTGTAGAGGATTTAAGTGAAGCTGTTAAAATTATGGCCAAACTACAGGTTGATAAAGACCTAAGCGATGAAGACGCAAAGTTGATTGTTTCTTTTTTAAATTCACTTACCGGAGAATTGCCAAAATTACCAGAAACGAAAATAATTGAATAATTACTGAGTTATTCCTAACATTTGAGAGTGGTTTAATTCAGCATTTATAAAGTCCCTGTTTGGGTAATTATAATTTATGTACAACGTTTAATATTTTAGCATGAAAAACTTAATCACACCTCTTTTATTAGTCTTTTTTGCCACAGGTCTTTTTGCGCAAGGGCTTACTTTATCAAGCACCGATTTACAAGGGCAAATAACCAGCGCCCAAGTGTTTTCGGGCTTTGGATGCTTTGGTGATAACATTTCGCCTCAATTAGCTTGGCAAAATGCCCCAGAGGGCACCAAAAGTTTTGCAGTAACTGTATATGACCCTGATGCACCCACAGGCAGTGGGTGGTGGCATTGGGTTGTGTTTAATATTCCAGTTTCGGTTAGTGAGCTAAAAACCAATGCAGGCAATATAGAAACTGGCTTGGCACCCGAAGGCTGTACTCAAAGCATTACCTCATTTGGCCAATCGGGTTATGGCGGAGCCTGCCCACCCAAAGGCGACAAGCCACACGCCTATATTTTTACAGTGTATGCGCTGGGCATTGATAAAATTGAGCTGGAAGCCAATGCCCCACCCGCCATGGTTGGGTACTACCTTAATGCCAATGTAATCGAAAAGGCCTCTGTTATTTCTTATTATAAGCAATAGTTGAAATGATTAAACAACTTTATTTAATCATTTTTATTCTTTGGGCAAACAGCTGTGATATGGTAACAGGCAGTGGCCAAAAAGAAGCCTCTTATGTGAGAGATGCGGAAGGAAAAATTGTATCGGGTACAGTAAAGGAATATAAAAACGATGTTCTATATGCTATTAGAAATGTAGAAAACTACAAACTAGAAGGCAAAACAACAATATATCAGAAAGATGGAAAGACACTAAAAAGTGAGATATACTACAAAAAAGGCATAAAACACGGGGTAGTTAAAGCTTATTATAAAGAGGGCTCCCTCTACAGAACATATAACTATAATGAAGGCTTGATGGATGGAGAACAAAAAAGGTTCAGAAAAAACGGAAAGTTAAGCAGTATTGCAATTTATAGAAATGGGGAACCCAATAATTCGCTAAAAGAGTACTTGATTGATGGGCAACTCAAAAAAAAATACCCAACTATTAAGATTTCTACTGAAGACAAAATGCTATTAAATGGGCAGTATAAAGTTCATGTACGCATGTCAGATAACTCGAAGAAAGTGCAATTTTATTTAGGCAAGCTAGATAAAGATGGGTTTATTAAGAGTAATGCAGTACGGATGGGTTCAAAAGGAGATGGATTTTTCACCGTCACCTATACATTAGCTCTTGGGCAATTTGTAATCGAAAAACTCAACATTATCGCAAAAACAAAAACTAGGCAGGGCAATTATTACCTCACCACAAAGTCGTATAATGTAGCTATCGAAAACAGAGCTCAATAGCCTATCTCATCATTTGTTTTAATCGGGTTAAATTAAAGTCATTAGGCAAAATTTGCAACCCTCTACCAACATGTTTTTGAGCACTGCTTACAGCCCCTTTTCGGTAATAGTACATGGCTGCTGATACATAGGCTTTTGAGATTGAATTTTCATTTAATGTTTTAATGTCATCCATACTTAATGCTTCAAATTTAGCTAAATATAGCTCAGCTTGTTTAGCCTTGTTTGTGTAATAGTAGAAAGAAGCCATCTCTAATTTTACGTTTGCTAACATAATTTTAAAATTATCGTTTTCAATAAGATTTGGATAGGATGCGCCATATTGATCTAAGAAAGCATATGTTTTTTCAATGTTGTTTAAACGAGAGGCTTGTTGGGCAATTGCACTCACTAAAATACTTTGAGCTTGCGCATCATTTGGTTTTATATTATAGGCAATAGCTAAATATTCAAGTGCCTGAGCATATTTTCCTTTTGTGTAATTATACCTTCCAGCTTCAAAATTATACAAATAGGAGATGGTATTTTGATAGGATGAATCTGGCGATACTTTTTTAAAATCATTATAAAGTTTATCGTTTTTAGCAACATCCCCATTTTTAAAAAGGTATAGATTGGCGAGTTGTTGGTACTCCGCTATTATTTGCTCATTTTTTACACCATAATCTTTAAACCTAGCGATTCTTAGCACCATAGGGGCATACCTCAAATCTTCAATTGGTAATGTTCTTAAAAAGCTGGCTCCGTTCATATAAAGTAAGTAGCCTATTCTTTCGTTCTCATATAATAAATAAGATTTTTCTAGCTGGGTAAAGGCAAGCTCGTATTGTTCTCCTTCCATTTTATAAAGCCCATCATTATAGTATTGTAGTGCCACTAATTCTTTTAATTGGATATTGTTTTTTGTAAAATAATATTTGTCAAATAATTGATTAATATTAGATTGTTGTGCTTCAAGTGAGCCAATAATCTTTGCTTTTGTTAGCCTATTAACAAAGTCTTTTTTGAACGCCTCGTTAAACTGGGTATAACCAGCAGCAGGGTTTGTGGCTTCCACAATTATTCTTTCTGAATTTGGATAGGCAATTAGATATACATGCGTAGGTTCTTCTTTGATTACATAAGGAATATTTAATTTATCTAATGCAAGAGCATATACTCCAGTGGCAGATACACAATTGTATTTGCCACTGGTAAATACATCTGAAAAATTGTTTTCTAAGCTATATTGATCAAAAAATATTGTGTGAATTTTCTCGTAAATGGTTTTAATTTTTTTTTCTGGTTTCTTGTTCTGCCATTTGGTGTTATTAAACTCATCTAACGCAAAGTAAAGCCTTTGCGAGTAGGCCGATATATCCTTGTTTGTTGTAGTTGAATCAATACTTGCTAAAAGTTCGAAGTATGCGGGCTTATCATTATAAAGTTCTTCATAATATTGTTTTTCGCTAGCTGAATTAAATGTTAACTCATCAAATCTTACTAATTGAGTGGAGTCGTTTTGACCGTAGAGGAGTTGTGTTGTAACGGTAAAAAAAGCAGTGATAAAAAATTGTCGCATGCTTATCTAAATTTGAAGATTAGTAATACCTAAATTGAGCGATTCATTACAGCGTAGGTGTTTCTGTGTTTTTTGTTCCCGAGTACTCGGGATTATTCTCAGTCTCTTAGCACTTCTCATCTCTACTCAATCGCTCAATTTAGGTATTATTAAAATAAATATAAGCTATTTTTCTCTATAATTTTGTAGATTTAAGAGGTACTCTCAGAAAGCGTGAGTGTTCTGATTAAACTTGTTAAGACAAATATCGAAAATCCTTACTTTTGTTTGCAGCTAAGTTGCGTTATGAATAGTTCAGTCCCCAAGAAAGCAGAGCCTTCTTTCTTTTAGTAAAAATACAGTTTGCCGCCTTGATCAAACTTGAAGGTGGCTGCACACAAAATGTAATAACCTCTAAACAAGGCTGTTGCATTTTTATGTATAAGGGGGGTAGAGAGAATCTGCGCATAATTAGAATCTTATTGCAAGAAAGGAGAAACTCATCATAGATATATCATCTCTTGGCAAACAAGAGGATTAGCCCATTATAACTTGCAAACATTACTTTAAAATTACTAAAAAGGAATCCACTCAGAAAACACCCAAAACCAAAAAACTCAAATATTGCTTAACAGATGTAGTAAAGCTATTAATCCAGCCCAAAATTATTATGTGTTAACCCAGCACTAAGGGTGCTGCCAATATATAATTCGCCCAAAAGCCGAAAAGCTAAAAATCAGACCTGCCAATGAGCAAACCTGATTTTTTTAGAATGGTTATAATAGCTTTCTTAAGCTAAGCTTTGTCTTTTGCTTTGTCTTTTGCTTTTTTTATCGGCTTGCCGTTTATTACCTCCCCAATAATAATAACATCTTTTGTTTTGTCATAACTCTTTTTTGCAAACAGCATTTGGGCTTCTGTTTCTCTGCGGATTTTTAAACCAGATTTAGCTCCTTTATTTCGGACTTCGATATAAAATCCATCTTTTAATTTTTTTGGTTTTGTGGACGGTCTTCCCATAATTATAATTGCGTATCAAAAATTTTATTCAATGCTTACGTGTACCTCTGTATGTTATTGCATACTCAACACCTAATTTGGGGCTAATATAGACTAATATTGGATTATTCTAAATGTTTTTAAGATTTTATTTTACTAACTTTTATTTTAGATTAATCTTTTATTTTTTTTTGTGTAAGCTCTGCTCTACAAATTAATTTCTTAATTAGTGCTTATGTTTTTAAAATAAATGTTTTTAAAAATCACAATTGCCAACCATTAAATAACAAATAAATCCAGATAGCTATCGGAGTTAAAACCCAATTATTTAATAATCAAACACTTAATAGATTTAAAATTTTTAGTATTTGATTTTTGTTTATTGGACTCGATAGTATTCGGAATCATAAATAACTCAAATTTTTGTAGGACTAACGAGTTAATTCAAAGAAATTTGAGGAAGTTTCGCTAAAGTCCGAAAGGGGAAATTTCTAACCAAACTATAAAATAATGAAACCAAGTAAACAAAATTATTGGCTGCTTTTACTAATTGCTTTTACACTTAGCTGTACGCCTACCACCAAAGAAGAAACGCCCGCTGAACACAAAGATGATTTTAAGTATTTAACGGAGCAATTTGCTGATTTAAAAATTCTCCGCTATAAAATTCCCGGGTTTGATAAGTTGAGCACAAGCCAAAAAACATTGGTGTATTACCTAACCCAAGCAGGGTTAGAGGGTAGAGACATTATGTACGATATGAATTACCGTCATAACCTTGCCGTACGAAAAGCACTGGAAAAAATTATTAAAAATTATACTGGAGATAAAACTGCCGAAAGTTGGAAACAGTTTGAGGTGTACCTAAAGCGTATTTGGTTTTCGAATGGCATCCATCATCATTATTCTAATGCCAAGCTAATGCCAGAGTTTAGCAAAGAATACTTGCAAGAACTATTAACAGCCACTAATACGGAACTTTCAACCGACATTATTGCTATTTTATTCGACCCCGAAGTAGATGCCAAAAAAGTAAATTTAGACGCAAGCAAAGGGTTGGTGAAAGGCTCTGCTGTTAATTTTTACGACCCAGACATTACAGCCGAAGAAGTAGATGCATTTTATGCGCCATTATTAGCCAAAGCAGGAGATAAGCCGCTTTCGTACGGGTTAAACTCTCGGTTGGTTCGAATGAAAGATGGTACCATTCAAGAGGATGTGTATAAGGCAGACGGCCTTTATGGCGCTGCTATTAAACGTATTATTTATTGGTTAGAAAAAGCTGCTACAGTTGCTGAAAATGAGCCTCAAAAAAAAGCATTAGAGTTACTTATTGAGTACTACAAAACTGGAAGCTTAGAAACCTGGGATGAATATAATATTGCTTGGGTAGAGGCTACCGAGGGCGATATCGATTACATTAATAGTTTTATAGAAGTATATAACGACCCCAAAGGCTACCGGGGTTCGTACGAAAACATTGTTGAAATAAACGATTTTGAAGCATCAGAGCGAATGAAGGTATTATCTGATAATGTGCAGTGGTTCGAAGATAACTCCTCTATTATGGATGAACACAAAAAAGCCAAAGTGGTGGGTGTTACCTACAAAGTAGTAAATGTAGCAGGCGAAGCAGGCGATGCCTCTCCATCAACGCCCATAGGTGTAAACCTGCCAAATGCTAACTGGATTAGAGCAACACATGGGTCAAAATCGGTAAGCTTAGGTAACATTGTTGCCGCTTATGGCAAAGCAGGTGGTTCAGGCTTTTTAGAAGAGTTTGCCTACAGCAAAGAAGAAATTGCCAGAGCCAAAGAATATGGCGACATTGGAGGTAAAATGCACACGGCCTTGCACGAAGTAGTTGGCCACGCATCAGGTAAATTAAACGAAGGCGTAGGAACGCCTAAAGAGACGTTGAAAAATTACGCATCCGCCTTGGAAGAAGGCCGTGCTGATTTGGTAGCCCTCTATTTTCTTTACGACCAAAAATTAATAGACCTTGGGTTAGTACCCAGCCTTGAGGTTGGTAAAGAAACCTATGATGGCTATATCCGTAATGGGCTAATGTTGCAATTACGTAGGTTGAATATAGGGGATGATATTGAAGAAGCCCATATGCGTAACCGCCAAATGATTGCCAAATGGGTTCTTGAAAAAGGAGCCGATGAGAATGTAATTGAACGTAAAACAAAAGATGGAAAAACCTATTTTGTGGTAAATGATTATGAAAAACTACACGATTTGTTTGGTCAATTATTAAGAGAGATTCAGCGAATTAAATCAGAAGGAGATTTTGAAGCTGGTAAAAGCTTAATCGAGAATTATGGCGTTAAGGTTGATTTGGAACTGCACAAAGAGGTACTCGAGAGAGCAGCTAAACTAAAGTCTGCCCCTTACGGTGGTTTTATTAATCCTAAGCTAGTGCCAGTAACCGATGATGCTGGAAACATCACCGATGTTAAAGTTGAATATCCAGCTGATTTTACAAAACAAATGCTGTATTACGCTGAAACGTATTCTAATTTGTAGCGGTTATTATTAGGGCACCTCTATTAACCCAACTTGAAAAGTTATAAAAATAAATTTAAGTTTCATTAAGGTATTTCAAATTTGCAAAAACCTGCAGCATGCTGATAGACAGACTATTGGATGCCTCAATTTGCTCCGTAATCTGGGGATCAATTTAAATATAAACCTTATGTTAAAAAAACAAAAGTAGTGACCCATTTGTAAAAATTAAAAACGCAACACTCTAAAAATGAGCAACTTATAATGTTATACTTTCAAGTTGGTTAAGCATTTAATAGTCAATAATTTGGACAATGACATAAAATTCCGCTAGGGATTTCTAATATATTTTTTGTTTAGATAAAAAGGGGTGGCTTTATATTAATTATGCTGAATTTAAGGGTTAAAATTGCAGTCATTATTATTTTTAGTATGAAATCAGTCAGAATAATTATTTTAGGTTTATTGTTTATAGGCACTTTAGCGTACCCAAGTTTTGCCCAATCAAAAAAATATTTTTTCTCCATTGGGGGCGAAAAACATTTTATCGAGGAATTTAATTATGCGTATGCTAAAAACAATCTCGACCAGAAGATTAGCAAGGATAGCATTAATGCTTATTTAGATTTATACATCAATTTTAGGCTAAAAGTTAAGGAGGCAAAAGCATTAGGTTATGATACAACCAAGGCTTTTAAAGAAGAGTTTGGGTTGTATAAAAATCAGCTGGAAGAATCTTTTTTAACACCCAAAAGAGGAGAAGAAGCACTGGTAAAAGAAGCTTATGAAAGAAGCAAATGGGAAATTAGAGCTTCGCATATTTTAATAAGAGTACCCAAAGAGGCAAGCCAAAAAGATACGCTTGAGGCGCTAAAAAAAATAAAGGCCATTAGAGATCGTATTTTAAAAGGAGAAGATTTTGCCTCTTTGGCTAAAACCAACTCTGAAGACCCCTCAGCAAAACAAAACGGAGGCGATTTAGGATATTTTTCTGTTTTAAAAATGGTGTACCCGTTTGAAACCGCAGCCTATAACACCCCAATTGGGCAAGTATCAGCACCTGTTAGAACCCAGTTTGGTTATCATATTATTAAGGTTGTGGACAAGCGCCCCAATGAAGGGCAGCTAAAAGTAGCGCATATTATGGTGAGGGCAACTCAAAAGAATGCAGCCGAGGCGCAAGAAAAAGCAAAACAAAAAATAAACTTAATTGATTCCCTTTTAAAAAGTGGTGCTTCTTGGAATGCCCTTTGCAAACAGTATTCTGAAGACCAAAATTCGATTGCTAAAAATGGGGAGCTAAAACCTTTTGGAAGAGGACAAATAGTGCCTTCATTTGAAAAGGAAGCTTTTAGCCTTCAACAAATTAACGACATCTCTAAACCAATACAAACACCGTATGGCTGGCATATAATAAAACTTGTAGATCGAATTCCATTAGGCTCGTACGAAGAGGAGTTAAGTAAATTAACAAGAAAAATCAAGTCGGACGGAAGGGCTTCGATGCCGCGCAAAGAAATGCTCAAAACGTTGAAAGCGGAAAACAATTTTTATAGAAACGATAAAATTAAAGAAGAATTATTAAGAATACCTGCTTCTGTAGCCAGTAAAAACCAATGGAAATTTGATAGCTCTTACCTTGCAAATACAGCCACTTTATTTAGCGTTGGTAACATAAAAATTTCTTCGGGCGAGTTTCTTAAAAATGTGGAGTCAAAACCCTTTGATAATCGATTAGGCGTGCGAGCACAAATGACAAAACTCCTATTAAATTACGAAGATTCACTGGTGGTAAGTTTCGAGAAAGAAAAACTCCCGCAAAAGTATCCTGAGTATGTGTTTTTAGTTCAAGAGTACCACGATGGCATATTACTATTTTCAATTATGGAAGATACTGTGTGGAACCTCTCGATGAAAGATAGCTTGCAACTAATAACTTATTTTGAAAACAATAAAAGCCGGTATTCCAACACAATTAAAGACACCACTGTTTTTTCGAGCTCATCTAACCTTACACTAGAAAAAATTAAAGAAAAAACAGCGCATAAAATACATATTGGTGATTGGGAGAACCTAAAGTCGAATCTTTTAAAAGAAAACAATGTAAGTCCATTAACTTTGCAAATTGTTTCAAAAGAGGCAAAAGCTTGGAGCCGAGCAATAAATGCTGAGACTGTAAAATCAGGACAGGTATTTAAGCAAGAAGACTTGTGGTACTTGGTTGTACTTACTAATGTAGTTGTAACCCCTCCAATGGATGAAATTAAAGGAAAGGTTATTGCTGACTATCAACAATATTTAGACGAAAAATTTATTGCTGGATTAAAGAAAAAATACAAGGTTAAAATAAATAAAAAAAGCCTGAATAACGTTTATGCGCATTTTAAAGCATTTTAATAAAATTTTTATAGCAAGTTGGTTTGTTCTCTTGTTTGGCTGCGAACTCCTGCAGGTAAAAACAGCGCAAGAGAACAAATTAGCAACCGAAAAACCTATTGCTAGGGTAAATCAAAGCTATTTATACCAATCAGATTTAGAGGGGATTGTAGTGGGTGGCACTTCTGTGGAAGATAGCATGGCTCGAGTAGATCGCTATATTAAAAATTGGGTTCGTAAGCAGTTGCTTATTGATGAAGCAAAATCTAAAATTGATTTTGACGAGGCCGACTTAGAGCGAAAAATACTTAATTACAGGTATAGTTTAATAGCCTACCAATACCGGGCATATTACATTAATCAGCATATAAATAAGGAGGTAAGCGATGAAGAAATTCAGTCTTATTATGATTCAAACCAAGATAATTTTCCTCTAAAGCAAAACATTATTAGAGGCAAATTTATTAAGCTCCCCAATACGGCTCCTAGCCTTCGTAAGGTAAAAAAACTTGTTTTGTCATCCCAAGAAAAAGACATAAAGGCACTGCAAGCTTATTGTTTTGGCAATGCATTAAACTATACGTTAGTTGATTCGGTTTGGATTAATTTCGAGGATTTAGTACGAGGATCTCCGTTTGCTGAAACGCCAAACACCGTACAATTTTTAAGAAATAGAAAATATGCAGAAGCCTCAGATGAGGCATTTAGGTATTTTTTAAAAATATCAGCATATAAAAAAACAGACGACATAGCTCCTTTGGAAGTAGTAAAGGATCAAATTGTTGATATTATAATTAATAAGCGAAAAATAGCGTTAGCAAAAAATTTAGAGAAGGAAGTTTATAATGAAGCAAAAAAACAGAATTCATTTGAAATATATAAGTAGCCTGTTGGTATTACTTTTTTTAGTTACCTCAAGTTTTGGGCAAGATTCAAAACCTAAAGTAATTGATGAAATTGTAGCCAAGGTGGATGATAATATTATCTTATTATCCGACATAGAATATATGTATTTAGATATGGCATCGAGAGGCGCCATTAGAGGGCCTAATCCAAGATGCCAAGTATTGCAAACCCTTATAACCTCAAAAATGTTATTAGCAATTGCAGAGGTAGATTCTGTAGAAGTACTGGACATAGAAGTGGATATGCAATTAGAACGAAGAATGCAATATTTTATAGCACAATCGGGTGGGTCGGTAGATGCCTTGGAAGAATACTACGGCAAGTCTTTATCCGATATTAGAGATGAAATGCGTGATGATATGCACGACCAAATGGTTGCCCAACGAATGAAAGACCAAATTTCAGATGGTGTTAGTATTACACCTAAAGAAGTTAAAAAGTTTTTTGCAAGAATACCCAAAGACAGTCTCCCCTATTTTTCAGAAGAAGTAGAAGTAGCTCAAATTGTAAAAATTGCTAAAATTGGTAAAACTCAAAAACAAGAGGTAGAAAGAAAACTATTTGATATAAAAAGGCAAATTGAAGCGGGTGCAGACTTTGGAAAGTTGGCCGAAAAAAACTCGATGGATCCAGGATCTGCTAAAACCGGAGGTGAGTTACCCGGTTGGTATAAACGAGGCGAATTGGCTCCTGAATACGAAGCGGTGTGTTTTCAGATGCAAGTTGGAGAAATTTCCGACCCTGTTGAGTCAGACTTTGGGTTTCACATAATACAATTATTAGAGCGAAGAGGTAACGAATTTAGATCGAGGCATATATTAATTATTCCCTCGTCTTCTGATTTAGACATAGACCTAGCCACCCACGAATTAGATAGCATTAGGGCTCTCATTTTAGACTCCACAGTGGTATTTGAAAAAGCGGCCAAAGACTTTTCAGATGACAAATTATCAGCTCCTAGTGGGGGCTTTTTTCTGGATAACTCAGGGGCAAAAAGCATATCGGTAGATCAGCTAGAACCCACTGTTTTTTTTATGTTAGATACGATGCAAGTAGGCAGTATTTCTAAACCATTAAGTTTTAGAATGCAAGATGGAAAAGAAGCTGTTCGAATAATATATTATAAAAAAAGGTTTGCTCCACACCAAGCCGATTTAGATGTTGACTGGCAAAAAATACAAGGAGCTGCTTTAAACGAAAAGAAAAGTAAAGCAGAACAACAATGGGTAATTGATTCGGTTGATCGAGTATATATTTACATAGATGACCAATTTAAACATTGCGATATTTTAGGAAAATAGCAGTATGAGCCAGACCAACGAAGTAGAACTTGCCGATAAATTACACGATGCCTACATTCGACTTAAGAATGAAATTGGCAAAAAAATTATTGGGCAAAACGACACCATAGACCAGTTATTGATTTCCATTTTTAGTCAGGGCCACGCACTACTAATTGGTGTTCCTGGGCTAGCTAAAACACTGCTCATTCAAACATTATCGGAGGTATTAGACCTAAACTTTAACCGCATTCAGTTTACACCCGATTTAATGCCCTCTGATATTTTGGGGGCTGAAATGTTAGACAATGAGCGAAATTTTAAATTTATAAAAGGCCCAATATTCGCTAATATAGTGTTGGCCGATGAAATTAACAGAACGCCCCCTAAAACACAAGCTGCTTTATTGGAGGCTATGCAAGAAAAAGGAGTAACCATAGCTGGTAAACATTATAAATTAGACCTTCCGTTTTTTGTATTAGCCACGCAAAACCCAATTGAACAAGAGGGCACATATCCCTTGCCCGAAGCACAGTTAGATCGGTTTATGTTTAATATATTTTTAGATTACCCTAGTTTAGAAGAAGAAAAGCAAATTGTAAACCTTACTACCACCGATAAAAGCCCCATTATTAATAAGGTGTTGAGTAAAGAAGAAATTATTGCCTTTCAGCATTTAGTACGCAAAGTGCCGGTAACAGATAATGTGGTAAGCTATGCCGTTAATCTGGTACATAAATTACGCCCAAATACGGAGTTGTCATCCGAACTTACCAATGAGTACATCGAGTGGGGTGCCGGCCCACGAGGTTCGCAAACATTAATATTGGCAGCAAAATGCCATGCTATTTTAAAAGGAAAATACTCACCAGATATCGAGGATGTGCAAGCCATTGCTGTACCCGCTTTAAGGCATCGCTTGGTGCGCAATTTTAAGGCAGAAGCGAAGGGCTATTCGGTTGATCGATTGGTGAGAGAGCAGTTGTAGTCACTCCTTCATGGAGGTTTAAATGAAAGAAACAGCGTACGATACTATTGTCCTTGGAGGCGGTATTTCCGGCTTAGTAGCTGCTTATAGCCATCAGAAAAAAGGCAAAAAGGTGCTTCTCTTAGAGGCTTCTGATAAATTGGGAGGCGTAATCGAAACGATAATTAAAGAGGGATACCGATTAGAGCAGGGCCCTAATTCGATTTTAACTAATGCGGAACTTCAACAGCTTATGGAGGAACTTGGCATTGCCCCTAAAATTAGGAAAAATGAAAGCATAGCCTCTACACGTTATCTTTTATTTAAGGATATGCCATTAAAGATGAAACCTGATTGGACTTTTTTTAAATCAGGCTTTCTTACCCCTTCAATGGTATGGGCTTTTCTAACCGAACTATTTCGCAAAAAAAGCACCCTTAAAGAGGAGAGCATTGCAAGCTTTATCCGAAGGCGACTTAATGCAGATATTTTAAACCGAATGATAAACCCCCTAGTTACAGGCATATATGCAGGAGACCCAGAAAAACTAAGTTTGCGGGCCACTTTTAAAAAACTCTATGCTATGGAGCAAGATTATGGGTCTTTGGTAGGTGCAATGTTTAAGCGAGATAAAAATGCCCACAAGCGAGAGGCGATGTCGTTTGATAAAGGGCTTATTACACTAATTGATGCATTGGGTGCTACATTAAATCATGTTAAATTAAACACAGTGGTTACTGCTGTAAAGTCGTTAAACGAAGGGTTTAACATTAGTTATAACTCAAATGGAAAGACAGCCGATTTCGTTGGAAAAGAAATTGTTTCTACACTTCCTGCACCAATTTTTAGCAATATATGTAGCTTTCTTGAGCCAGATCTTGCAAAAGAAATAGCAGCCATTGAATATGCCCCAATGATGCTCTTGTACTTAGCCTACCCCACAGGGGCAGTTGGCCAGGCACTCGATGGATTCGGCTACCTTAACGCACAACAAGAAAACCAACCTTACTTAGGCGGTATCTGGACCTCTGCTATTTTTCCTGAAGTTGCAAAAAAGGGTACTCATTTATTTACTTTATTTGTGGGTGGCGTACATAATAAAGCCATTCTTACTAAACCCAAAGAAGCTATTATAAAGGCAAAGCTAGCTTTTGAAAAGCATATGAACATCTCTTCAGAAACCACTTTTCAACATCATTATGTGGTAGAAAAGGCTATTCCCCAATTTAATTTGGGCTATTATAAATTAATGGAAAAGGTGGATGCTGTGGAAAAAAGCTATCCCGGCTTTCAAATTTCAGGTAATTGGAGAACAGGTGTTGCCATTGGCGATTGTGTAGCTGGAAATTTATAGCCTTGACTTTTTTGCTTACTTTTTGTGTCAAGACAAAAAGTAAGAGCCCGTCTGACCTTGTTCTGCCGAAGTGGCTACGCAAAGGCGATGCTTGAAGACAAACACATAAAATTTGATAGGGTTGTGGGTTTTTCAGCAGCCCCCTACTTACCCGTAAACTCAGCCTTGCGTTTTTCTAAAAATGCACCAACACCTTCTTTATAATCGTGGGTAGCGCCTGCTATTTCTTGGCACTGTTTTTCATATTCGAGCATTGCTTTTAAATCGCTATTACCCGATTTGTTGAGCATCTTTTTCATAAGCCCAATGGCTTTGGTTGGGGCATTTTTATAATAATCAGTATAAACAGCAACGGCTTTATCAAGCTCAGCAACTGGCACCGACTTATTGGCAATACCTAATTCAACGGCCTCTTTGCCATATATGCGGCTACCCATTGTGGCCAACTCAAAGGCTTTTGAAGAACCCACCAATCGAGGTAAAAAATAAGAAGAGCCAGAATCCATTACCAGGCCTATATTTACAAATACCTCCACCAAAAAGGTTTCTTCGGCTATTACTAAAATATCGCTGGCTAATGCCAACGAGCATCCAGCGCCTGCGGCTACTCCATTTATTTTACAAATAATAGGTTTAGGCATATTTCGCATTAAGCTAATCAATGGATTATACCGTTTTTCGAGCGATGCAGAAAAAGATCGTTTTTGGTCGCCAACGGCTGCTTTTAAATCTTGACCCGAACAAAATGCCTTGCCTTCGCCTGTAAAAACCACCACTCGTGTGGTTTCATCCTTGGTGGCTTTTTTAAAAGCATCTTGCAGCTCATAAGTAATTTCATCATTTAAGGCATTATACACATCTGGCCTATTTAAAGTGATGGTAGTTACCCCATCAGCGGTATCGTATTTTATAAATTCGTACATATTTTTTACAGGATATAACCTAGATTGAGTGATTCAGTAGAGATGAGAAGTGCTAAAAGACTGAGAATTAAAAGTTTACAAAAAACGCAGGAATCCGCCAGTTGGCGGATTGCGAGTATTTTTGGAAGTCTTTTTAACTCAGTACATTAGTGCTTATCGCTTTAGTGAATCGCTCAATTTAGGTATAAATCATTAAAGAAACAAAACTACTACAAATACCCAATACAAATCCTACATATACTTGTTGAGGCGTATGTGCATTCAACTTTAAGCGTGCACTCAAAACCAATGCAGCAATTATAAACAAAGGAGGCAGTATAAAATTAAAATACGCCAGACTTGATTGCATATTAAGCCCTAGCAAAAAACCAATAAACCCACCTACCCCAATACCATGCAGACTTATTTTCCAAAAAAAAGTAATAATGCCTGCAAGTAAAATAAGGAGCGTAGATATGCCTAAATACACGGCTATCATTTCCCCTAATTCTAATTTGTTGGCAAACATATAGGCTGTAATTCCATACATTACCCCTGTGTAAATCATAGGGGTAATTCGTTCGCCTTTGTCATCTAACGAAAATGAAGAAATACTGCCTGATAGTTTTAAAATATAGAGGCTTAGAACGGGAATAATGCAGGTTGTAATAAAAATTAAGCCGACCAACACAACACCACTAGTGGCACTAAACCCAATGGGCATTATGCTATGGGGAGCCATAAAAAGCAAAATAGAAAACAAATAGGTGCTCATCAGGAGCGGATGAAACAGGTACGAAAAAAGGGTAGCCAACTGCTTGGTCACAGCAATTCTTTTCGTAAACGAGCAACTGGCAACCCAAGTTGTTCGCGGTATTTAGCCACCGTTCTGCGGGCAATGGTATAGCCTTTTTCACGAAGCAGGCTCTCTAATTTATCATCCGATAGCGGTTTAGATTTATCTTCGGCATCAATCAGCTTTTTAAGCTCATTTTTTACTTCTCGGCTACTTACATCTTCACCAGAGTCGGTTGCAATGCCTTCGGAAAAGAAATATTTAAGCATAAAAGTGCCAAACTCGGTTTGAATAGATTTACTATTGGCCACACGGCTAACGGTAGAAATATCCATATCAATTTTTTCGGCAATGTCTTTTAAAATCATTGGCCTTAGCTTACTCTCATCACCTGTTAAAAAATACTCATACTGGTAGTTTACAATGGTACGCATTGTTTTAAGCAGGGTTTGCTGCCGCTGGCGAATGGCATCGATAAACCATTTGGCCGAATCCAGTTTTTGCTTTACAAACGAAACTGTTTCTTTGAGCTTTTTATCCTTTTTATCGCTTTTGGCATAAGCCTCAAACATATCAGAATAAGAAGAACTCACCTTGAGTTCCGGTGCATTTCTTGAGTTGAGGGCAATTTCAAGGTCTCCTTCATTATTGGTTAAAATAAAATCAGGAATAATGTATTGTGTTTTAACCAATCCTCCCGTAGAAATTCCGCCAGGTTTAGGGTTTAACTTCGTTATTATTTCAATAGCTGGTTTTATATCCTCTTCATCTTCGAGGTTTAGTTTTTTTATAATTTTGGCATAATGCTTTTTGGTAAACTCATCAAAACAACGGTCGATAATATCATAAGCCAACCGTGTGTTTGGGTTTTGCTCGTGTAGCCGTTCTAATTGAATTAGTAAGCACTCTTGCAGGTTTCGAGCTCCAATACCGGCAGGGTCAAATTCTTGTATTTTAAATAAGATGTCCTCAATTTCATCCTCATCCGTTTCAATATTTTGGGCAAACATCAAATCATTAATTATAGCTTCTATATCCCTACGGATGTAACCATCACTTTCGATGCTGCCAATTAATTGCTCGCCAATTTTAACCTGACGCTCGTCTAAACGTAAATACCCAAGTTGGGATAATAATTGTTCGTTTAAGGTAGCTGAAGTAGAAATGGGCATTTCTTTATCTTCAAAATCTTCTCCATCGCCCTGCATTTTATAGCCGCTAAAATCATCGTCTCGGAGGTAATCTTCTACATTTATCTCATCTTCCGATTTTACTTCCTCCTCCTTTTTTTCTTCAGTTTCAGCAACGGACTCTTCTTGAGATTGCAATGGGGTTTCATCTTCCTCCCCTTCTTCCAAGGCGGGGTTTACTTCTAACTCTTCTTCAATGCGCGACTCTAACTCAGCGGTAGGCACCTGCAAGAGTTTAATAAACTGAATCTGCTGCGGACTCAGCTTTTGACCTAATGATTGTGATAAGGTTAGTTTTTGCATCTGAAAAAATAAGTTAGTTCAAAAATAGGAGGTTTTTATTGAGCCCATACAATTTTGATGCCCTAAAATAACCCACAATTGATAAGTTTAATTGAATAATCAGTTAAAAAGTGGTTTTTTTGCGGTTACTGAATAATAAGGCTTAATAATAGAAGCATTTTTATTTGTTTAAAAAAATATTACAACTGCTTTTTGTTCTATTATCGCATTAAATCATTCTATCATTAATGATGTTGGTTTTATAATAATTGTTCAGGTACGCTAATAAATTGGCAACAGGTAAAATAATACAATAAAAAATATGCAACGCATTAAAGTTAAAGAACTGCTTAAAGGAGATAAACTTGGGCAACAAGTAAAAATGATGGGATGGGTACGTACATTTAGAAGCAATCGATTTATTGCGCTCAATGATGGCTCTACCTCTACTAATATGCAAGCCGTTGTAGATTTTGAAAATTTTGAGGAAGCACTCTTAAAAAGAATTACTACGGGGGCTAGTGTAAGTATTACCGGGGAGTTAATTGAGTCGCAAGGTAAGGGGCAAGCGTATGAGGTGTTGGTTAATTCGCTCGAAATATTGGGCGATAGCGACCCTGATGAATACCCTTTGCAGCCTAAAAAACATAGCCTTGAGTTTTTACGAGATATTGCTCACTTACGAGTGAGAACCAATACGTTTGGTGCCATTTATCGTATTCGTCACCAAATGATTTATGCGGTACATACCTTTTTTCATAACAAAGGATTTGTAAATGTGCACACGCCCATCATAACAGGTTCTGATGCAGAAGGTGCCGGAGAGATGTTTCGTGTAACTTCGTTAAACTTAGAAAACCCACCCAAAACGAAAGATGGCAAAGTAGATGAAAGCAAAGATTTTTTTGGTAAAGAAACCAACCTGACGGTTTCGGGTCAGTTAGAAGGAGAAACTGCTGCGATGGCATTGGGCGAAATTTATACTTTTGGCCCCACTTTTAGAGCCGAAAACTCTAACACCAGCCGCCATTTGGCCGAATTTTGGATGATTGAGCCCGAAATGGCCTTTTGCGATTTGCAAGGCAATATGGATTTGGCCGAGGAATTTGTAAAATACTTGGTGAGTTATGCCTTGGAAAATTGCAAAGAAGATTTGGTTTTGCTCGCTAAACGAGCCGCAGATGAAGATAAAACCAAGCCTCAACATGAGCGCAACGAAATGGGTTTAATCGAGCGACTTGAATTTGTAGCCAGCAACGATTTTGAACGTGTTACTTATACCCAAGCCATCGAAATTCTGCGAAACTCCAAACCAAATAAAAAGAAGAAATTCAAATACATTATTGAAGAATGGGGGGCTGATTTGCAAAGTGAGCACGAGCGATTTTTGGTGGAAAAGCACTTTAAAAAACCTGTAACCATTTATAACTACCCTGCTACCATTAAGGCTTTTTATATGCGTGCCAACGAAGATAATAAAACGGTGGCGGCAATGGATGTGCTGTTCCCCGGTATTGGCGAAATTATTGGAGGCTCACAGCGAGAAGAGCGACTGGAAGTACTCCAAGAAAAATTAGCGGTAATGAACATAGAAGAAAAAGAGCTTTGGTGGTATTTAGATACCCGTAAATTTGGCACTGCACCGCACAGTGGTTTTGGTTTGGGTTTTGAGCGGATGGTACAATTTATTACAGGTATGGGTAATATTAGAGATGTAATCCCTTTTCCGAGAACACCAGGGAGTGCGGAGTTTTAGCATTTCTCTTTGTAAACGTAGTGCAAGCAAAACTGATAGGTTGGTTAAACCCTCCTGCACTTTGAGTTACCTTACCAGTGGACTTAACTTTTTTATAACAAATAATCCCATCGAGATTGTCGTCATTACTGAGTACCTGCCCAGCTACTGCATGTACTAAAATGAAAGTTATCAAAATAGATAGGCTCAGGTTTAGGCAACTTTTTAAAAAAACCTCTTAAATTTGAACTCAATATAGATTCCTTTAAGACAATTAAATTATACGAAAATGAATATTCCTACAGACTTAAAATACACAAAAGACCACGAATGGATTAAAATTGATGGCAATTCTGTTATAATTGGCATCACAGAATTTGCCGCCAAAGAACTTGGCGATATTGTATTTGTTGAAGTTGATACTGTGGGAGATGAAGTAGCCAGTGGAGATGTTTTTGGCACCATTGAAGCGGTAAAAACAGTATCAGATTTATTTATGCCTTTAACAGGCACCATCGATGAATTTAATGATACACTGGAAGATAGCCCAGAGGCCATTAACCAAGATGCCTACAAAGCCTGGATTGTAAAGGTAACTATGCAAGAGGGAGCTGATTTATCAGAATTAATGGATGCAAAGGCCTATAAAGAAATAATTGGCCAATAAACATTACAAATTGGCAGCCATTTAATTGGCTCGGCTACAAGTTAGAAGTTGGCGACTTTCATCTTCCAATTTTTAGGATAATATCTATTCACCCTCGTAGTGCGAATATAGCCTGTGTAAAAAAATCGCACTACGCGTTTTTCTATATGATTATTCAAATTGACTGTGATTAAATTAAATCAGCTGCTCTTAGTTATTATTAAATACAGCCAATGGCTTTTTATTAGCTGGTTTGTAATTATTGCCATCCTTACACTGTTACCCGGTAGTGCTTTGCCACATATTAGCTGGCAATTTATAAGCATTGATAAAACCGTGCATATTGTTCTTTTTGCCGTACTCGTATTATTTGGCTTACTTGGAGTTGAAAATAATAGACTTAAAATAGGACCTTGGCCTAAATTAACCATCATTATGGGGTCTATTGGTTATGGGTATATACTAGAATATTTGCAATCCTATGTTCCAGACCGATCGTACGATTTTGCCGACCTTACGGCTGATTGTGTAGGAACTTTAGTTGGATATGGATTATTCTTAGGAATAACTATTATTTTATCTAAGACCGGATAGTATTAATAATTAGTCATTATATTTGGTTTTACATAAGATTACAACCTTAGATAAATTAATATAAATGGAAGCTAAAAAATCACCAGAAGCAGATTTGACTAAAAAGTCGGGGCTATTTCTAAATATTGGTTTGGTTATTAGCCTTGCGTTAGTGCTTTTTGCATTTGAGTACAAATCGTACGATGATGGTTCACTAATGGAGCTAGGCGCTGTAAATGACGATTTTGAGGAAATGACAGAGATTCCTCCTACCGAGCAACCGCCTCCTCCTCCTCCAAAAATTCAACAGCCCGAAATTATTGAGGTGCCTGATGAAGAAGAAATTGAAGAAGATATAGAAGTGGATCTTGACATTGATATTACGGATGAAACTGTAATTGAAGAAGCCATTTTTGAGGAGCCTGAAGACGAAGAAGTGGCCGATGAAATTTTTACCATTGTGGAGAAACAACCTGGCTATCCAGGGGGTATGGGTGCTTTTTATAAGTATGTACAAAAGAAAATGAAGTATCCTTCGCAAGCACGCAGAATGGGCATTGAAGGAAAGGTATTTGTGCAGTTTGTGGTGGATAAAGCAGGTAATATTACCGATGTAAAAGTTATACGTGGTGTTGGTGCCGGTTGTGATGAAGAAGCAGCTAGAGTAATTAAGAGCTCGCCAAAATGGACTCCCGGTAAGCAACGCGGTAAGGCAGTTAAAGTACGAATGGTACTACCAATTACCTTTAAGCTTAGCTAAAAAGTATTTTAAAGCCCCGAAAATAAATCGGGGTTTTATTTTGTTTTCTATAACTATTACTTTAGTTTTATAATTAAATAAATAGTTATACTATGGAAAACAAGAAAAACCCTACACTCGATTTACGTAAAAAATCAGGTTTATATTTAAACATTGGTTTAGTAGTTAGCCTGTCGTTGGTATTATTCGCATTTGAGTACAAATCGTACGATGACGGCTCACTAATGCAGTTAGCCGCTGTAAATGACGATTTTGAGGAAATGACAGAGATTCTTCCTATAGAGCAACCGCCTCCTCCTCCGCCAAAAATACAGCAGCCCGAAATTATTGAGGTACCCGATGAAGAAGAAATTGAAGAAGATATAGAAGTGGATCTTGACATTGATATTACGGATGAAACTGTAATTGAAGAAGCCATTTTTGAAGAGCCTGAAGACGAAGAAGTGGCTGACGAAATTTTTACCATTGTAGAGAAGCAACCTTCGTTTCCGGGGGGCGATCAAGCTTTTTATAAGTACATAGGTAATAAAATGAAATATCCATCGCGAGCTAGGCAGATGGGCGTTGAAGGAAAGGTATTTGTGCAGTTTGTGGTGGATAAAGCAGGCAATATTACCGATGTAAAAGTAATTCGTGGCGTAGGTGCCGGTTGCGATGAAGAAGCCATTCGCGTGATTAAAAATTCGCCTAAATGGAACCCCGGTAAACAACGTGGTAAGGCCGTAAAAGTAAGAATGGTATTGCCAATAACTTTTAGATTGAGTTAAACAAATAAAATTACTATGAAGCAAGTTTCTATTTTTCTCCTAATTATTATACTAATAGGTTGTGCTAAAAATATATCTGATACTGACAAAAACCCCACAATTATAAGCTTTGATAATCAGCCAAGCTTTGATGCGTATAAAAAGCTGAATTTAGATAGTATTTACCCAAACCTATTAGACTCCAGAAACTCAACGCAAGAACAGCATAAAAAAGTAATAGAATCGTGGAGCAAATTTCATCAACAGGTATCGAAGTTTATGAAAGATGAAAATTTTACGTGGGATTCACCCGATTCAACTATTAGCATTGTTAACAAAATTTATTTTAGCAAAAGTGGTTCTATCGATTATTATTTTTTTAGAATTATAAACCCATCAATCTCGAACGCTAAAAGATTGGAGTTTGAAACAGTTCTTCAAAACTTTAGTAAAAACATTAAGATTGAGTTAAACAGAGATGATAAATACGCTCAATGCGGAAAAACCAGGTATGTGAATTATTAATATAATAAAACAAGAAACACGATGGAAAACAAGAAAAATCCGACACTCGATTTACGTAAAAAATCAGGTTTATTCTTAAACTTGGGCTTGGTAATTAGTTTAAGTTTTGTGCTCTTGGCATTTGAGTACAAAACGTATAGCATTTGCGAACGGTTTGTCGTCCCGGATACAGGGTTCGACACAGAGGAGTCTTTTGATGTTCCATTAACGGAACATCAAACACCACCTCCCCCACCTCCTAAGGAGGTTATATTGGTTGAAGTACCCAATGATATAGTTGTTGAAGTATTCGAATCTCCCATTGATAATACTTTTGAAGAAATCGATAGTTTTGAAGACCCAGGTGAAATTGAAAGCCCAGGTATTGAGCCGGTAGAAGAAGCTCCTTTTATTATTGTAGAGCAGATGCCAACCTATCCGGGTGGCTTGGAAGCACTGTATAAGTTTATAAGCAAAAAGATGAAATACCCTTCGCAAGCACGTAGAATGGGCATAGATGGCAGAGTGACACTTTCCTTTGTAATTGACAAGGATGGCAGCATTACCAACATTAAACTCTTAAGAGGCATTGGAGCAGGATGTGATGAGGAAGCTATACGTGTACTTAAAACTTTACCAAAATGGAGTCCTGGCAAACAACGAGGTAAGCCCGTAAAAGTACAAATGACCTTACCTATCAATTTTAAACTAAATTAATAATGAGTCCACTCCGAAAACAGACAATTTTCACAAAAAGAGGGCGATAGCTCTTTTGATGGGTGTATAACATTTTGTCGCTAATTATTTATACCTTTTATTTTGGGAGTAGCTAAGAAAAGTAAGTTTTTTTTCAAAATTATGCCCCCAATAAACGCTTCGGGAATCTGTGGTTAAGTGCTTAAGCACATGCAAAGAAAAACAACCACTTACGTCATTCCTCCCGAGTACTCGGGAGGAATGACGATTTCTATTTTACTTTTTACTATAGGTTAGGGGGCTTACACAAAATGGTTTAAAGTAAAACGACAAAATGTTATGCACCCGTTGAGCTAATCCTTTTTTATTGCCTCAAGATTTTACCTTAACTTTGCACTATGGGGCATATTATTTACAAAGAATTTCATGGTTGTTTTGGGCATCGTGTGTGGAATCAGAATTTAGAAGAAAAGTTTGCCGATTCAACACAGTGTACTTGCCGGCATTTGCATGGGCATAATTTTAAAACGGTAATTTATTTAGAGTCGGAGAAATTAGTAAACGGGATGGTAACCGATTTTAAGCATTTAGGGGCATTTAAAAAATGGCTCGATCGAGTAATGGATCATAAAACATTGATGGACATTAGCGACCCAATGATACCCGTTATGTTACCCAAAGCCAAAATTGAAGAGGCCATTTTGGAATTAAAGGATAAATTATTTACTATACCTGAAACTAAAAAAGATTTAACCGAATTAGAGTTTGAGTTATATGCGGGTATTGTGTTTGTAAATTTTGTGCCCACTGCCGAAAACATTAGCAAATGGATATTTGAAGCTGTAAATACGCTTTTACCTAAAGGTGTGAGGTGCACTAAAGTAGAATTTTGGGAAACCCAAAAAGCAGGAGCTATTTATACCAATGAATAGTTATTTGGTTATTAAGTTAAGGGTTATTTGTTAATTCAATGCTTTAATAATTTCAACCGTTTGCTCTAACATCTGCTCCGTAAAGTCTAGGTGGGTTACAAATCGAATTTGATTACCCCCAAACGGCACTGCTAACACTCCTTTTTCTTTTAATTGTGCTACTCTTTTTTGCACATTATCTACCAAAAAAATAACAATGTTGGTGTTTACAGGCATCACTTCTTCTACAAAACTGGCTTTGTTTAAGGCATCACCCAAGACCCGTGCCCTTTGGTGATCAATTTTTAAACGTTCTACGTTGTTTTCTAACGCAAACAACCCAGCGGCAGCCAAGTAGCCTGCTTGGCGCATTCCGCCCCCAAATACTTTGCGCACCCTGCGTGCTTTTTTAATATGGGCAACCGAACCCAATAAAACAGAGCCAATTGGCGCACCTAATCCTTTGGATAGGCAAACCGAAATGGTATCAAATACGTTTCCGTAATCCGATGGAGTTTCGTTGGTTTCGGCTAAGGCATTATACAAGCGTGCACCATCTAAATGCAACGCCAAGCCTTTATCATTACAGAGTTTTTTAATTTTTAGAATCTCCTTAAAATCATAATAACTCCCTCCTCCTTTATTCATCGTGTTTTCGAGGCTAACTAATCTGCTTACGGGTGCGTGTACATCATCGGGTTTGATAACTGCTGCAATTTGAGCAGCCGTAATTCTGCCTCTATCACCATCAAGTAATGCAGGAGTTACTCCAGAGTTGGAAGCCATTCCTCCACCTTCGTATAAATAAATATGTGCGTTTTTATCGCAAATAACTTCATCTTGAGGTTGGGTATGCACCCTAATGGCTATTTGGTTTGCCATAGTGCCAGAAGGGCAGAAAACTGCGGCTTCCATATCAAAAATATTAGCCATTTTTTCTTCCAAAAGATTAACTGTTGGGTCATCACCAAAAACATCATCCCCCACCTTAGCAGCCATCATGGCTTCGAGCATTGGTTTGGTGGGTTTTGTAAAGGTATCGCTGCGTAGTTCTATCATAATGTTGTGCTTAATTTCCCACATCAAGAAATCTCGATTAATTTCTCAAGCTAATGAATTATAGGTGGGTAAAGATGATGAATTATGACATACAATTTCATTATTTCAAGAAAAATATTGTACTTTAACGCACGTTAGGCAGAATACAAAAAAAAGCGATACATGAAATTTACCCAACTTGAAATTATAGAACTTAAGAAAATTTCTGTTGCTGAGAATATACCTATGTCATTCAAACTTGATGGCAACTCAATAGACTATGGTTTTGCAAATAATAATCTTATTCAATCTATAATTAAAAAGGATGAAAAAGGGTATTCGATAGATGCTACTAATTCTAACGGGACTAACCATTATGCAGAAACCGAGAAGTTTGATGTATTTAAGATAACTGTTCATAATTGGGTTCGTGCCATAAAAAGGGATAACCCATATGAACTTGAGAAAAAAAATAACATTGATAATTTGAGCCCAAAATTCTATAACGTTTTTCAAGAGGCTTACATGATTGAAGAGTTGGGCTTTCTTGAAAGCTCAGGAATGATTTATAGAAAAGCACTTGAATTTGTAGTTAAGGATTTCTTGAATCTTTTATTGCCAAAATTTCA
>JALSJD010000250.1 GCA_026989535.1 Cyclobacteriaceae bacterium | reverse complement strand
CATTATTGCATTGTCTCCTTCAATCATTATTGCATTGTCTCCTTCAATCATTATTGTATTGTCTCCTTCAATCATTATTGTATTGTTTCCTTTTATCATTATTAACCAGTAGAACCAAATTAATAAAATGGACTTTTTAAAAGATATATTCAAGTTTATTGTAGCACGTAAAAAATGGTGGTTGGCTCCTGTAATTTTTATATTACTACTTTTAGGTATATTAATTGTTATTGGTGGTGGATCAGCCATAGCGCCTTTTATTTACACATTATTCTAAAATTAATATGGCTAAAAAAAATATGTATAAAAATATTTTGGTTATCGTAATTGGTCTCCTTTGCATCGATTATATATTCAAAATCCAGTATTTGGCTTTTATAGCATTTTCAATTGGGTTAGTCTCAATTTTAATTCCGGCAATGGCCTTTGGAGTTGACTGGCTTTGGGCTAAAATAGGGTTCATTTTAGGATGGGTTAATTCTAAAATACTGCTAACCTTATTATATTTTTTAATGCTGTTACCTATTGCCTTGCTAAGAAGAGTTTTTGGAAGCAGCGTGTTACAGCTTAATAATTCTCAAGAGCTTAAGTCGCTTTATAATAATAGAAACCATTTGTATAAGAAGGAAGATTTAATTGATACTTGGTAATTATAGGTGTCCTATAGATTGAATGTAATTTTCACAATGCCAATATTGCCATCCTCAGTTGGCGTTAAATCATCCGCCATAGAAGGATTTTTTATAGATATGTTCAGAGGCAGTATTCCTTTTGTTTTAAGATACTCTTTTATAGTATGGATTCTTTTATTTGATATTAAGCTTTTAGATTCCAACGAATAACTTTCTCCCGAAAATGCAATTAGCGATATCGTTAAACTTTCCTTTTGTTTAATGTTATCTAGCACGGCAGTAATTGTTTTTTTATCAGTATCAGATAATTTAAAAGAATTATATTCAAAAGAAATTAATAACTCTTGTTTATTTCTAGGGTTAATGGTTTTTAGGTCACTTAAAATTAATTCTGCTTCTTTAATTAAACTATCAATACGTGCTTGAGAGGTGTCATTTTTTTCAATAATAACGGATGATCGATAAATGCTGGCATTATCACTTCCACGATTGCTTGAAAAGTAAACTGTTGAATCTGCAGTTAAAGTAAAATAGGCATCAAAGTCTGTAGAATTGATAGCCGGTCCTAAATTTTTTGGAATCGACCAAATATCCCAGGAGTTGTACAGCCGCTCCGAAACAAAAATGTCTGCATTACCGAAGCCAGGATGCCCGTTGCTTGCAAAAAACAGAAATTTTTTATCTGCCGAAAGAAAAGGAGAAATTTCAAACCCAGCACTGTTTATGGTAGCTCCTAAATTTTGAGGTGTACTCCAGCGGTTGTTGTTTTCCTTTATTGATACATATAAATCTTCTTCCCCGTACGAGTCTTGTCCTTTCATCGAAATAAGAAGAATGTCATAGGAGGGGTTCATATAAAATCCAATAAACCCTTCTTTAGCTAAACCCTTTAATGTGATTTTTTCAGGCTTTGTCCATTTTTCATTAATAAGTCTTGCAAATGCGATGCCTCCAACAGGAGTATTATAAGAATCTAAAAGGTATAAAGTTTGCCCATGTTCACGAATTCCAATAACTGCGTTGTTTTTTTTATTATTAAAAACACCAAGTTGGTTTGTCGCCTCTAACCAAAGAGTATCCTCTTTTTTACTCAACCAAATATCGTGTCCTGCAAATTTTCCTCCTCTATTTCCTTTATAAAAAGAGCGAACGAAATACATAAAATTACCATCAAGTGAGACTAATGGCATGCTTTCTTCAGCCTCGGAGTTTATTGTAGCGGGTAGTCTTGTAACCTCTTCGAATTTTAAAATTTGACATAGAGTACTTTGCCCCCATAAACTAATTAATAGCAACAAAAAATATTTCATCATATTACCACAATCGAGGCGTTAAGTTTAAATGATTAAATAAACTGAATGATAAAATAACTTCATGGGTGCCGTTTCCAATAGTTGCTTCACCACCTATGCTTGTTTCAAATGCATAGCTTAATCCATAATTGTTTTTATAATTAAACATAAGGTTAAATGATAAGTCATTTGTACTTGAATAAGCCAAGCCTGTTTTAACTATAGATTTTATATCAAATAATAAACTGCCAACATACCTCGTATTAGTATTGCCGCTGGTTTCTACAAGCACACTGGGTAACACTTTCATATAAGGCCCTAAATCAAATTTCGTTCCAGTCATTATTATTATTTTTTGGGCTGTGTTTAATTCTTGACTTTCTCCTGTAATTTGGGTGTCAATAATGGGTAAATAAGATATCCCTACATAAGACTTTTTGCCATAAATTACACCGCCAATACCAAATAAGAAACGTAAATAGTTTCCGCTCCCATTGGCATACGATTGATAAATAGGGTCATTAAGTTTGTCCCAAACACTAATTTTATCTAAATCTACATTAACACTACTAAGCCCAAATGTAGAGCCCACTGATACTTTTATTTTTGGGTTAACAGGGATATGATAGGCATAATTTAACATGGCGTTAATTTGGTCAAAAGCGCCTTGTTCTTGCTTTGTAATGTAACCTCCAATTCCGTGCGATTTTAATTTGAATTTTTGAGATTCTATTAACGATACTTGATTTGGATTACTTGTTCTTAAAGGAGATTGGTTGTATGAAGTTTTATCTCCTATTGAGCCTGTAAATGAAACAAAAGAGGTGCTTGGAGAGTTATCTAGCCCAATCCATTTTTGCCGATAGCCTATCTTAACATCCCAAAAATCATCAACTCCTGAAAACGCAGGGTTTAGTATAGATTGGGTTTGATAGTATTGCGAGAGGGTAAATTGTTGCTGAGCGAACAAGAGCTGGCTGCCACATAAAAGAATGGCTACACTTATAAATAGTATATTTTTCATCTCAAAATGTTTACCGCTCCTTCAAAAATTCTTTCACCGCCTTCAAGTAATACTTTATAAAAGTATGCTCCGGTTGGCAATACTTCTCCATCTAAGGTGCCATTCCATGGGTGGCTTTTATAGTCATTCGTATGAAAAACTAATTGCCCTTTACTATCATAAATACTAACATCAACAGACGAATAAGATCCAATTTTTCGTATTTCCCATACATCATTTGTTCCATCTCCATTTGGTGTGAAGGCATCTATAAAATCAGGTTCGGGTTTTACTTCGTCTATTAAAATAGTTCTACTTACACTATTGCTCGATTCACTCATATCCCTAACAATAATATTGATTACCCTTTCGGCAGTAGAGGTGTTATCTAAGTTTGTATTCACATATTTTATTCGATGCAATGCTTGTTCATAGTTCGATTTTGAATCTGACCCTTCGAGTACTAAAAAGCCTGTATCGCTATTAAAATCACCCTTAATAAAATCAGTATCTTCAAAAATCAGCACATCTTCATTCTTTAAAAAATTAGAGGTAAAACCAATAATTGCCCCATCAATATTGGAATCATCTATGTCGTTAATGGTAATGGTCTCCGTTAATACTTCCCCAAGTGATCCTTGCTTGTAAATTAAAGGGTTCGTCTCAATGTTGTTCAATTCAGGGGCATCATTTACAGAGGTTATACTAATTGCCAGGTTGCCAATATTTGAAAGAGAAACCCCATCACTGCCTTGCCAAGTAAAATTATCACTACCACTAAAGTTTGGGTTTGGCTTATATTCCAGTTTATTCAAATCACCAAAATTTACAATTTGTTCTGGCACAATATCAATCTGATTAAGTTGTAACAGACCTTCGGTAGGTAAGTTTATAACTTTAATAAAATTCAGGTTATCATTTTCCTGATCGATATAATTACCACTAAAATTCGTTTCAGTAAAACTATAAACCAAATCTTCTTCTACTTCAATAGTAGAGTTTGATATTACAGGTGATTCATTTAAAAACAAAATAAATTCTTGTTTATCAGTCTCATTATCAAGGTCTGTAACTTCTATTGCAATTGGGAATGAAGAACCACTTGTTGGAGCAGTGCCTGAAAGAACGGCTGTTCCATTATTATTATCGATTAAACTGAGCCAGGTAGGCACGTTTAGTATTGAAAAGGATAACTGGTCATTGATGTCGGGGTCTGTTGCCTGTAGTGTATAGGAGTAAATTGTACTAGGAGCCACTGCTGTACTAGGAACACTAATAATTACGGGTGGGTCGTTCACAGGCAGTATGCTAAGTTCAAAAATTTCGGTTGTGCTATTTAATGAACTAGGACCATCGTCTAAAACGGTTACCTCAATTTGAGCAAGTCCATTTGCATTGGGTTGCAACGTAATTTCTAAACTTCCAATGATTGCGGGCGAAGTGTAATTTATTGCAATACTTGAAATTAAATCAGCATTATTATGATTAGTTGAAAGTGTAATGCTTTGATTTGATTCCTCTCCTGCTGATATGCCACTAAGATTTACTAAAATAGGTGGGCTGTCTTCGGAATAAGCAACTGGTGAAACAATAGGGTTTAATGTAGGTGGCGAGTTTTCTAGTTTAACCAAAATACTAAAGCTTTGTAAATTAGAAGCACCGAGTAAATCTTTTACTTCCAGTTCAACCGTATAAAGGTTCCCCACTTCGTTTATTGTTGGCGTACCCGTTAGCATGGCTGTGCCATCTTGGTTGTCAGTTAAAATCAACCAAGGGGGTAGTATTGGTGCGGTTATAGATAAAACATCTCCTAAATCTATTTCAAGGGTTGAAATGCTATAATTATAAACAACGTTTTGTTTGGCAATGGTATCTGGTGTGGATATAAAAGTTGGCACATCATTGGTATTGGCAACAGTAATCGAGAACGATTGGACATCAAAAGCCCCAAGTACATCGGTTACCGAAAGCACGATGGAGGCAACCCCCACATCCTCATTAGCAGGTGTGCCTGAGAGGGTAGCAGTTCCATCTAAATTATCCACCAAGGTTAACCAATTTGGTTTAGACAAGGCAGAGATAGTTCGTGTATCACCCACATCCGGATCGGAGCTGGTGATAGCATAAGAATAGACAGCATCTTCGGTTGCAGAAATGACTGCAGTAGAAGTAAAAACAGGTTGGTCATTGGCATTATCAACATTGATATCAAAAGACTGAAAATCAGTTGCTCCTGTAGCATCCGTAACAACCAAAGCAACAGGATTATTACCGATATCTCCATTAAGAGGTGTGCCAATTAACGTTCCTGTGCCATCCCCATTATCAGTAAGTACCAACCAAGAGGGTAATGGGGTAGTAGCACTCAGCATTCGTGTATCACCCACATCCGGATCAGAACTGGTAATGTTGTACGTATAAATATTATCTTCTGTAGCAACGGTAATAGGGGTGCTGGTAAACATTGGAGGGTCATTTGTATTTGTTACCACAATGCTAAAAGCTTGTGTGTCAGTATTATCTACTGGGTCACGGGCTTCGATGGCTACTCCATGAGTACCCACATCTGTACTTGATGGTGTGCCTGAGATATTCGCAGTTCCATCTCCATTGTCAATAATACTGAGCCAATCATGAGGTAAGATTGGTGCTGTAATTGATAAAACATCACCATCAGGATCGGTTGCGGTTACTAAATAGGAGTATGGCTGCCCTTGTACGGCACCTGTTAAAGGGGTGCTGGTTATAACCGGAGGGTCGGCTACTGGGTTGATGGTGATGGAGAAACTTGTTTCCACAAACAAACCTCCTGTATCGGTTGCACGAATAAATATAGTGGCATTGCCATTTTCATTTTCTTTATAGTCGATAATTAATGTAATGCCAGTGATTTGGATGTCGTTAAACAAAGCAGGATTTGAGTTAGAGGTGACTGAATAGATTAATTCTGAATCACTGTCTTCCGCATCATCAAATGAAAGGCCTAAGTTAATGGCTGAGTTGGAGGCATCCTCGTCAACTGTTATATTCGTTATGCCATTTTCAGTTGGAGGGCCATTAATAGCTAAGATTGCAGAATTAGATCCGGTATAATTTGGATTAGCAATTACTACCAAAACAGTATAATTACCGGGTGCAGTTGGTGCAGTTGGTGAACCATCATAAGTAGTACTAACCGATACACCAAGGGGAGTTGTTAATACGGTAACCGATTTTGGGCTACCATCAAAATTATGGAGGGTATCTGTAATTGATATGAGTGCTGTTGCAGGCTGTATTTCAAAGACATCTAAATTTATGCCTTCATAATTAGCATCGTTAATGGTAGCCGCAAAGGCATAAGTTCCTGCATTGGTAGGCGCAGTGGGCGATCCATCATACGTAAGGTCAATGGTTAACCCTCCGGGCAAAGAAGTAGCCGTAGCTGCGAGTGGGCTGCCGGTATAAATTTGGGTAAGATTGCCCAATGTAATGGTTGCCGTTGCCTTATTAATAATAAAAGTTTCGGAGCTACTGCCTTCATAATTAACATCGTTAATAGTGCCTACTACGGCATACGAACCTGCATTGGTAGGCGGAGTAGGAGCGCCATCATAGGTAAAATCAACGGTAAGCCCTGCCGGAGTGGTGGTGGCCGTAGCCACGAGCGGGTTACCGGTATAAATTTGACTGAGGTTGGCTAGCACAACCGAAGCGGTCGCCTTCGAAATAGTTAAGGAACCATCATTAAGCGTAAAATCATAATTATTATCCGACCCACCACTAAGTGTAATAGGTACTACCCCCACAGGCGAAGAAGCATTAGCCGAAGTAGCCGCGGTTGGCAGCACATCAAGCACCACCGAAGTTTCTCCATTTACAAACCCCGCATAGGTAATAGTTAAGGCAGGATTAGCAGCCGCATATACCCTGGCCTTATCATCAGCGGTAGCGGTAAGAGGTGCCTTGGCAATAATTAATGTGCCCACAGCAGACCCTTCATAATTAACATCATTAATAGTGCCCACCACGGCATACGAACCTGCATCGGTAGGCGGAGTAGGAGCGCCATCATAGGTAAAATCAACGGTTAAGCCACTAGGAGTAGTAGTAGCCGTAGCCACGAGCGGGTTACCGGTATAAATTTGACTGAGGTTGGCTAGCACAACCGAAGCGGTCGCTTTCGAAATAGTTAAGAAACCATCATTAAGCGTAAAATCATAATTATTATCTGCCCCACCACTAAGTGTAATAGGTACTACCCCCACAGGCGAAGAAGCATTGGCCGAAGTAGCCGCGGTTGGCAGTACATCAAGCACCACCGAAGTTTCTCCATTTACAAACCCCACATACGTAATAGTTAAGGCAGGATTAGCAGCCGCATATACCCTGGCCTTATCATCCGCAGTAGCGGTAAGAGGTGCCTTGGCAA
>JALSJD010000249.1 GCA_026989535.1 Cyclobacteriaceae bacterium | reverse complement strand
TGTGGTTAGTACCCTTCCTACTTTAGCTATAACACTCGGTTCTTTAAATGGGGGAGGGGTTGAGGTAGAAAATGGTTCTAGCCTTGATTTATCAGAAAGTACGATTATGGTTACTGGTGCAGGAGCAATCAACCCAGCAAATCAAACAGGCCAATTAGGGCTCAATAATTCCATTTTGGAGTTTTCTTCAGCCCCACATACAAACTCTAATTTATACCCCTTATTAGGTAAGGATAGTGTTTTATCTATTAATTATAATGTTCCGGCTAGTACAGAACTTATTATTCAAGGGGGATTACAGATTAAAAACTTTATTGATATTTCACAAGGAATTATTAATTCAAATGGATTTATAAAGCTCCTTTCCGAAACAGATACAACTTCGGCTTATGTTAAAAGTTTGGGTGGGCAAATTACTGGAAATGTTATTGTTCAACGCCATATGGAAGGCGAAGGTAAACTTTGGAGGTATATATCAAGCCCTGTGGTTGGTGCTACGGTGGAACAGCTGCAAAATTACATACCTATAACAGGTGTATTTACGGGTGCTTCTGGAGGATATACTAATAATCCTTCGATGTTTTATTACGATGAGTCAGTTGTTGGAGATGAATGGGTGAATTTTCCGGATGTTAGCAATCAGGAAGAATTGGTTACAGGCAAGGGGTATGCGATTTGGATTAGAGAAGCAATTAATGCTACCATAGCGGAGGTAACAGGGCCGTTAAATCAAGGAGATATTATTATTTCGCAACTGGCAGAAGGAGCAGTAAATGATGGTTGGAACCTTATAGGTAATCCTTATGCCTCGCCTATAAAATGGGATCCATCCGATCCATCTGCATGGAATATGTCGGGTGTTGCCAGCAATATTGCAGTGCCAGATAATGGTGTTGGTGGTGGAGGGTATCATTACTGGGATGGCACTATTGGTTCATTAACCGATGGAATTATTGCTCCTTGGCAATCGTTTTGGGTACAAACAACTACGGCAAACCCAGCTATAACAATTACTGAGAATGCCAAGTATGATAGCTTGGGTGCTACTTTCTACAGAGTTTCTAACGAAAAACCTCATTTTGTTGAAATAAAGCTATCCGATGGCACACGCGAAGATTTAGCGTATATTAAGTTTGTTACAGAAGCTATCGATGGTTATGATAAAAAAGAAGATGCTTTTAAAAAGGATAATACTTACTACTTTAATCTATTTAATCTATCGTCTCTGTCTGCCGACTCTGTTGCCTTGGCAATTAATGCGGTAACAAACCATTACTGTACAAAAACAATACAATTAAATATTGGTGATACCGAACCTGGTCAGTATGCTATTTCTTTTGACTTAACAAATGGTATTAGGTTTAACGAAAGTTATATTTTATATGATAGTTACCTTGATGAGACCATAGAGTTGAACCCCGAAAATAATTACCAATTTGATATTACCACCGACTCTGCCACATTTAATACTCGATTTAGTTTAATTATTGAAAAAGGAGAAATTACCCAAGCTGATATTGGCGCATCATCATTAACAGAACCGATTCTTTCAATCCAAGGAGATTCACTGGTTTCCAGCTATTCAGGTGTTAATCAATGGTACTTAAATGATATTCTAATTGAAGGCAATGAGGGTTCGTCATTTATTCCAACAGAATCTGGCGATTACACAGTATCTGTTAGTGAAGGCTCATGTGTAGTATATTCTGCAAATTTGGGTTTTGTTATTACCGGCTTAGGCAGTATAAACGATAACCTTGAGATATCCATTTACCCTAATCCGCTAAGGAGGGGTACGCCTTTGAGTTTAAAAGGGCGAGATTTATCAAAAGTTACCGAAATCATGGTGTTATCAAGCATAGGAGAAATTGTATCCAACTGCAATTATCAGGTAAAAAATGATACTAATATTGACCTGACACTTTCTCACACTTTATCAAGTGGGCTTTATTATTTGTATATTAAATACGAGGATAAGACTAAAGTTATAAAGTTTATTCTTAAAGAGTAATGCAAAAAGTAATTTCATTTGCCAAGCTACTTGTTGGAAATTTTTTGGTATTGCTACTATTAACATTTTTTACTAATGTTATGTTGGGCTTTTACCTTAAATCTACTAAAGTAAGCAGAGCAGATTTACCCAACTACGATAATGGCCGAGAATTTGCCCCAAAAATATTTTATGATTACAGCAGAGTTGGGCATGAATATACCCCTTTTATGGGCTGGAAAACACTGCCTTATAGTGGTGAAACACTCACCATTGGCAATGATGGTTTTAGAAAGGTAGCTAATAAACCTAGTATAAAATCGGAGCGGTTAAAGGTTGGCTTTTTTGGAGGTTCAACACTTTGGGGAGAAGGTGCTTCAGATGACGGAACCATCCCTTCTCAATTTGCTAAGTTTAACCCACAGTACGAAGTGTATAATTATGGGCAACTGGCATTTAATAGCCGCCAAAATTTAGCAGTTTTAACCAACTTGTATTCAAGTGGCAAAAAACTAGACATTATTATTTTTTACGATGGTGTTAATGATGCTGCCTTTTTGTGTCCTGATGGGGTTTCTGTTCCTGGTCATCGAATGGAGCCAGTATTTAAGGAAAGGCTTTATTCGGATAATAAGTATTTAATAAATAAAGCGCTGTACAAATATTTAGTTCAAAATATTATCAATTTTACAAATAGGGTTAGGGTTAAACAGTTGGGTCAAGAAATGAAATCTGAATACCTATGTTATAAAAATGAAGAAAAAATTGCGCAAATTGCGCAAGGTATGCTCAATAATTGGGGCTTGGCGGCACAAATGGCTGCATCAAATGGAGGAGAATTTATTGGAGTATTACAGCCAATGGCATTCATTGGGACTCCTAAAATTAATCATCTCGAAAAATTAGATCAGGAGTTAGGCAAGAGCATGGTTATGGTGTATAACCAAATTTTTGCCCGTATGGATAGCAGTTATACACCGCAAATATTAAATTTAGTAGATGCTTTTAATAAAAATGAATACATTTATATAGATTTCTGCCACGTTTCTTCTAATGGCAACAAAATTATAGCCGAAAAATTAACGGACTTTATTAACCAGGTTCAGGTTAATAGTAAAGATAGTGTTTCAGTTAATTAAGGGTTAATCTTCAGAATGATAAAAAAAACCTACCTGATTTATGTTCATAATTTAAGAGGTTTAGCAATCTTAATCATAGTAGCCATCCACTCGCGAATGGCCTTGTTTGGGGGTACTAATGATTCTTCTTTAAATAGAACTTTGAGTATTTTTTTAGATAATGGGACTATTATTTTTGTTATTATCTCAGGTTTTTTGTTTCACCATGTATTTATTGATAGACTCGAATTTAAAAAGTACATAGCCAATAAATCAAAGTATGTATTACTCCCTTATTTGTTGGTTTCGATTATTCCTATACTTGATAAACTTTTTTTTGATGATAATATTCCATGGTTAACACCTAACTTGGACTCTAAAGGCCCAATTGTATTAGTCTTTTATATGCTATTTTCTGGCAAACATTTTGGTCCATTTTGGTTTATTCCTATGATTACTATATTTTATTTATTGGCTCCAATTCTTAAAAAAGTGAATACACGAAAATTCTATATTTTTATTTTTCCACTAATTTTTATTGTGGGGCTATTTACTTATCAATTTGGGTACTACTCTACCATAGTAGATTCTTTTATTTTTTACTTGCCTATATATCTATTTGGTATGTGGTTAAGTAAATACAGGCTTGCGCTTTTTAAGCATCAACAATGGATATTTCCAATGTTAATCCTATTATATGTTGGAGTTACAGTTTTAGAGCTTATGCAGATAGTAACAGCACCTAAATTAGCTGGCTTTCATACGTTGGATGCCGCCTATTTTATTTTTAATCCTGCAAAACTACGCTTTACGATATTAGCAGTAATATTATTGATAGTGTTCCATAAATTAGAATTTGTAAAGTTTAAATTCTTGCGTATTCTAGGCGATTATAGTTTTGGAATATATTTTGTGCATCTATTCTTTATTATTATATTTCAAAAAACCGTTCAATTTTACCAGCTTGAACTGCCCCAAAGCCTAATTTTATTTTTAATGCTAAGTTTTTTTACAGTTTCTTGCTCTATTTTATTTGTTTGGATTGTAAAAATTATATTTAAAGATAAAAGCCGATTAATTATTGGAAGTTAATAGAGGCTCCCTTAACCAACCCGTGTCAAATTTTATGTCAGAAAATAAAAACCGGTTTAATAGTAAACGAAACATAATCTTGATTGTGCTACTATCTTTACCCGTATTTTATTTGGGAGGCTTTGAAGGAGGATACCTTAGAGATGAAATTAGCATGGGGAGTGAATTAAAATCACCCTCTGATGCTTTGGCTGAGTGGAAATTGTCAGATGAGGCTCCTTTTAAATACCGGGTTTTGTTCAAAGCGGTAGTTCATCAGGTAGCATCCCTGGTTTTTTCCGGTTCTAATCGCGATTTTTATTATGCCTATATAATTGTTAGTTATTCGTTTTTTCTTGCAACCATAGTAGCACTATACTCATTTATTAGATTAAATGGTTTTTCTCCTGGCTTAACTTGGCTTGGCTTGGGCTTCTTTTTAGTGAGCCCGGTTGTTTTAATGGCTTATAAAATTCCTGTTCATGTAAGGGAAGATTACATGGCTTACTTTATTTTATTACTTGGGCTAATAGCTATTCATAAAAATAATTTTGTGCTGCTCTTAATAACATTTATTGTTGGGCCACTTTGCCGAGAGACCTTATTAATACTACCTTTTACCTATCTTTTTTTTACTCGAAACCACACTTTAGTAAAGCGATTATTTTTGGCAGGGATGCCGATTATTATTATTATCATTATACGTTTTTTAATTGGGTACGAAAAGTATGATTATTTTCTTGGTTTACGGTGGAATATAGACAACCCAATTCAAGTAATAGGGTTCTCATTAATTACTTTTCATTTTATGTGGATACCACTGATTGTTTATCTTTTTATTCGAAAAAGGATGAACCTATTAAGTTCATATCTTGATAAATCTTTGTTACCCGTGATAGGGTTGGTTGTTACAACCACACTTATTGGAGGCATATTTAATGAGATTAGATTACTTTTTTTGGTATTTCCATGGGTTATTATTGCTGTGCTCCGTGTTATTGAGAAAAATGAGCAAATAGGACTTTCTGAATGGTTCTCAAAATCTAAAATGAGTATTTATTTAATTTTCCAGCCTTTTATTATTTTTATTGTATTTTACCTTAGCAATAAGATAAATATTGTGGGTAAGTCTGCTTATGAAATACCGTATTACCAATGGATTTTAGTTAGTTTACTGTATTTCGAAATGATGTTATTTGCTCTAATTCATTATTTTTCTGTATTTCGTATGATTTATAAACCTAAAAAGGCAATATGAAGCTGTTTAACTCAGTAGCAAAATGGACTATTACTCAAAATCAGGTTAAGATTTTGACTATTTTACTGATAGTAATTATAACGGCTGTTCCATTATTAATGCAATATCCTTTTAATATTAATATTTTTTTAGCTTGGGAAGGAGCTTATAGAATTTCCCTTGGTCAAATTCCATCCATTGATTTTTACTTACCAATGGGATTTGTTTTTTGGATATTACCCGGCCTTTTTTTTAAAATATTTGGCCCAAATTTATTTACGCTTATCATTTTTCAGAGCTTTGTTAATTTAATTACCTTTTTATCATTTGGGTACATTCTTAGGTTATTAAAGGTAAATTACTATGCAATATTCTTATCTTCTTTAGTCTTAGGCTTATCCTATGTGCTCTTAAATTTTTGGCCTTGGTATAATAATTTCGTGTTCGTTTTGCAGTTGATTTCCCTTATGTTTTTATTAATGGCCAGGGCCTCTTTAGTGCCGATAAAAAAAACAATATATTTAATTATTGCTGCAGGGTTTTCGGTATTTGCTTTTTTTACCAAGCAAGATGCAGGCGGGCTAACGATACTGTTGAATTGCACACTTGTTCTTTATTTGAGTTTACATAATAAAGATTTTAAACAAATTATTGTTTTTATTGGAAGCTTGGCTATTTGGACGATGCCTTTTACTTTGCCATTTTTAAATTCTGATATCTCCTATTGGTTTAATTATGGTCAGGCACCCCATTATTCCAGATTAAGCGCACTCACCTATTTGAACGAGCTATTTAGGTCTTCTCATGAAATCAAATTTTATATACTTATTATCGTTTTTCTGGCACTTAATAAGTACAGCAGTGTTAAAGAGCTGATTAAATCAGAACGAAACTTTGTGTTTTTTATCTTGATTCTTGGTCTTCTTTTCCAGTCTTCTGTCATTCAAGTAACCAGCTATATTCCACATTATTCGCATTACTATATACATGGCTTTGCTTTTGCCTATATTCTGAGCGAAATTAATATTGAAAAATGGGCAAATAAAATTAGTGCGTTTGCTTTAATAACGTTGTTAACTGTTTTTTTATGGTCATCAGATACTTGGAAATATGGCTTAAGAATTGGAAAAAAAATACTTCCAGACTCTTTATTTGAAATTCAGGAAAATGTGGTTTCAAAAAACACTTGGTTAAAAGGAGAAGAATCCGTTTTTGATAACAGATCAACTTGGAGATTATCTAATTTTAAAACAATGAAGAATATTTATTTGCCGCCAGGTACATCTAGTGGGATGGAACGCTTTATTGAAAAATATAAAGGGCTAGATAATTTAAAAGTTCTTAACATGTCAGAACTTACTATGCTGGCAGCAGAAATCGGCTATACTCCATTGACTGACCATCCCCTTTGGTTTCATAAAAATGTGGCCATTTTTGATAAACAAATAGCAGAAATCTGCAATAATATTGTTCAACATAAGTATGACGTGGTATTATTCGAATCTATTCCTATTTTGAATGGCTTTTACCCCGAAGAACTCCATCAATGCCTTAAAGAACACTATCAATTGGTTGATGAATTTCGCGCACCGAGAAGAGAAAAAAACGCTACTATTTTCGTTTATCAAAAGTAATTATTTATTCTTCTAATAAATTTGCAAAAAAACAAAGATGGGAGAATATCGAAAAGGTTCGCACACTGTGACACGCATGACAGTGCACATAGTATGGGTAACAAAGTACCGCTACCATGTGTTGAACCAAACACCTACGGTGAAGGATACACAATCCACATAAAATTAGTAATTTTAGGGTTTAAATTGTAACTGTTAAACAATGAAAAATTTAAAAAAAACCAAGAGCTGGGAAAAGTACAGCTAAACCGCAAAGCCGAAGGATTGTTGCTGAAAGTGTTTTATTGGGAGTAAAAATAGCTGTATGGGCAATAAATAAGCCGTTTTAAAAATGAAAACAGACAAAAAAACAAAGGGGCAGAATACTAAACCACCTA
>JALSJD010000248.1 GCA_026989535.1 Cyclobacteriaceae bacterium | reverse complement strand
GCACTACGGTCTAAATTTAACCATTTACGGCCTCTTTTGAAACTAAACCCAATTTAAATTTGAGTGCATAATCAAGTAAATCAGACAAATAGAAAGGCTTTTTAAGTTTTCGGACAGGCACTAACTAGTGTCTTATACCAATTTCTCAGGATAAGCCCCTGCTTTAACGAGTTGCCTTATTTTTTCTTCCACTATTGGCTTATCCTCTTTGTAGGTAACACCCATCCATTGCGCAGAGCTTTCCAGCACTTTAATTTTTAAGCCCTTTTGCTCCATCATTGCAGAAACAATTAAAGGAATAAAGAATTCAGCCTTTTCGTTTTCGATGTTTTCTTTTACAAACTCCTTAAATTCAGCTTCCGCTTTCTCAAAAAAACTAGGCATAAACCCCCAAAAATTCATAGATACATAAGAAGTCTCGTCCAATGGAGTTTGATTGCCTTCCCCATCTTTAAACACCACTTCTCCATTAATACGCTCAATATTGGTTCGTTCGTTAATGGTTTTTAAATAATTATTGGCATCTATTTCGCAAACACCTCTTGATACAAACCCATGATCGGACAAGGTGTTTTTTAAAATATAGCCCACCATGGTATTTTCATTCTCCGAAATACCATTTTTAAGGTAGGAGCAAATGGCACTAAACGCATCGGAGCCATAAAAATCATCGGCATTAATTACGGCAAAAGGCTCATTTATTAAATGCTTGGCTACCATTACTGCATGGCCTGTACCCCAGGGTTTTTTGCGTTCAGGCAAATTATCAATCCCTTCAATAGGCACGTTTACTTCTTGAATGGCGTATTCAATGGTAATTTTGCTTCCCCATCTGGTATCAAAGAGGGCTTTCATTTCGGTCAAAATGTTTTGGCGAACCACCATAACAACTTTGCCAAAGCCAGCCTGTATGGCATCGTAAATAGAGTAATCAATAATGGTTTCACCCGAAGGTCCTACTTTATCAGCTTGTTTTAAGCCACCATAACGGCTGCCCATGCCTGCGGCAAGTACTAAAAGGGTTGGTTTCATGAGAAAGATGTAAGGTTAAAAGATGTAAGACGTTAGATTAAAAGACATAAGATGTTAGATAGAAAAAGACACAAGACTTAAACTATTTAAGTCTTGTGTCTAAAGTCTTATAATCTTGTGTCTTTAAAATTTATAATTGAGCATCAAGCTTACCAGCTAAAACAGCCTTAGGTACAGCACCAATTTGCTTATCAACAATTTCGCCATTTTTAAAGATGAGCAAAGTAGGGATACTTCTAATTCCAAATTCGGCCGAAGTAGAAGGATTTTCATCTACATTTACTTTGGCAATTACTGCTTTGCCATCGTAGTCGGCAGCTAATTCTTTTACAATTGGCCCAATCATTTTACACGGCCCACACCATTCTGCCCAAAAATCAACCAAAACAGGTTTGTCGGTATTTAACACTTCTTTGAAGTTAGCATCTGTTATAATCTGTGCTTCCATTATGTATGTTTTATAATTTTGTTTCTGTTTAAACGCAAATATATTACAAATAATTCCTAACGATATATAGACACCTCTATTAAAACGGATTGAGACTTTTGCGGGAATTTGCAAAAGGTTAACTTTTTGCAAATTTCTTAAAATCTGGCCTGGTTTCTTTAGGCACACTCACCTTATCCGACACTATTTTATACTCCACCGAATCGAGTAGCATTAGCCCATTAATTAATTCGTTAGTAGGGTTTACTAAATATTTTTTAGAAAGCAACTCTATTCTTAGTTGTTCAGCTTCGCTGTATAATGAAACCACAAATTTGCATTTTCCTGGGTTTTCAATGGCAAGCATTTCAATTTTAGAAACAAGCTCTTCGTTTAAGCTACCTACTTCTAAACTAATCTGAATTTCCTTGCTTAGGTCTTCGCGTATGCTCGAGAGTAATTGAATAACCCTGGGTCTAAATTCCCACTCGCCCGGGCTGTTATATCGCTCTTCCACTTTGCCTATCATATATACAAACCCCCCTATTTGAATTATATGCCTGTTTTTCATATAGTCTTCGCCAAACATGGCCATGTCTATGCTGCCATTATAATCCTCGATACTAAAAAGGCCAAATGGAGCACCTCGCTTAGAGGTTCGCTCCATAAACTTAGTAATAATGCCTGCCAAGCGAATAATTTGATTTTTGTGGTCTCGGTATTTTTCTACTGTACAGGTGCAAAAATTATCAATATCAATTTTGTACTCATCTAATGGATGCCCCGAAATGTAAAAGCCTACCACTTCTTTTTCAATTTTCAACTTTTCAATATCACTGTATGGTTCACACACAGGAAATTTTGGTTTGGGTATTTCCACTCCACTATCGCCCCCAAACATCGAGTGTTGTGCAGCATTTTTATCTTGTTGAAAGCTGTTGCCATAGCGCACAGCAAGCTCAATGCCACTGGGCTGGTCTCCTTCCTGAAACAAGTATTGCCTTCGGTTGGTTCCTTCAAAACAATCAAATGCACCACCCATGGCAAGGCTTTCAAATGTTTTTTTATTAACGGCTCTCAGGTTAACTCTCTCGGCAAAATCGAAAATAGTTTTAAAATGGCCATTTTTCTCACGCTCTGTAATAATAGCTTCAACAGCCGCATCTCCTGTGCCTTTAATAGCGCCAAGCCCAAACCGAATTTTGCCCGCTTTATTCACCGAAAAATTCATGCTGCTTTCATTAATATGGGGCCCCAGCACAGGAACATCCTGTTTTTTGCACTCTTCTAAAAAGAAGGTGATTTTATCAATATTATTTTGGTTGTGCGTAAGCACAGCAGCCATATACTCTGCCGGGTAATGAGCTTTAAGAAAAGCTGTTTGGTAGGCAACTACCGAGTATGCAGCCGAATGAGAACGGTTAAAACCATAGGCAGCAAACTTTTCCATTACCGCAAAAACCTCTTCTGCTTTTTTGCGCTCGATGTTGTGTTTTTCTTTGGCTCCTGCCACAAACACCTCTCGCTGCTTGGCCATTTCATCGAGCTTTTTCTTGCCCATAGCTCTTCGAAGCAAATCGGCTTGCCCAAGGGAGTAGCCTCCTAAAATTTGAGCTGTTTGCATAATTTGCTCTTGGTACACCATAATACCATAGCTATTTTTTAGGATGGGCTCTAATAACTCGTGCGGATATTCAACTTTTTCTTTGCCATGTTTTCGGTTAATAAAGTTTGGAATAAACTCCATAGGCCCTGGCCTGTACAAGGCGTTCATCGCAATTAAATCTTCTATATCGGTGGGTTTAAGCACTTGTAAATGCTTGCGCATACCATCCGACTCAAATTGAAACGTACCAATGGTATCTCCTCGTTGGTAAAGTTCAAATGTTTTGGCATCCTCTAGATCAATGGTATCAATATCAATTTCGATTCCGGTATTTTGTTTAACCAACACTATGGCATCTTTAATAATAGACAGCGTTTTTAAGCCTAAAAAGTCCATTTTTAACATACCTGCATCTTCAATTACTTTGCCATCGTATTGAGTTACTAAAAGGTTCGAATCTTTAGAGGTAGAAACAGGGATGTAATTGGTAAGGTTATCGGGCGCAATGATTACACCTGCGGCATGAATGCCCGTGCTTCGGATGGAGCCTTCGAGTTTTTTAGCCATATTAAGGATAAATCCCTTTTCTGAATCTTCTTTACGGAAGTCTTCCAGTTCTTTTACCTCTTTAAAGGCCTTTGTTAAGGTGGTGCCGGGCGAATCGGGCACGAGTTTGGCTAGTGCATTGGCTTCGCCCAAAGGCAAATCTCTTACCCTGGAAACATCTTTAATAGACATTTTAGCAGCCATTGTTCCATACGTGATAATTTGGGCTACCTGATTATAGCCATATTTATCAACTACATAATCAATCACTTTTTGGCGCCCTTGGTCATCAAAATCTGTATCAATATCGGGCATTGATACTCGCTCCGGATTAAGGAATCGCTCAAAAAGGAGGCTGTATTTTATAGGGTCGATATTGGTAATACCTAAGGCATAGGCCACTACTGAGCCAGCGGCAGAGCCTCTGCCTGGGCCAATCATTACTCCTAAACTACGGCCGGCAGTAATCATATCGGCAGTAATTAAAAAATAGCCCGCAAAGCCCATGGTTTTAATAATACCTAATTCATGGTTGATACGCTCTTCTACTTCAGCACTAATTTCTCCATACCGTTTGGGCTTTTTGGCCCCTTCGAGGGTTAGGTGTTTTAAATACTCATCTTCGTTGGTAAACGCTGGGGGGAGCGGAAAATTGGGCAATAAAATATCTCTTGTAAGCTTGAGGTGTTCAACCTTATCCACTATTTCATTGGTGTTCTCAATAGCTTCGGGTATATCCGAAAATAACTGATTCATTTCCGCTTGCGTTTTAAAATAAAACTCATTATTCGGAAACCCGAAGCGATACTCTTTGCTGCCAAATCCGTTTCCTTTCCAAACAGGTTTGCTTTGCAATTCGCCCGTGTTAACACATAGCAAAATATCGTGTGCTACGGAGTCTTCTTGTTCTACATAATGCGAATCGTTGGTAGCAATTACTTTGAGGTTATATTTTTTTGCAAATTTTATTAATACCTCATTAACTATTTTTTGCTCTTCGATATCGTGGCGTTGCAGCTCGATGTAAAAATCTTCGCCAAATAAGTCAACCCACCATTTTAATAATTTTTCGGCTTCTTCCTCCCCTTGGTTTAAAATGGCTTGTGGTATTTCTGCTGCCAAACAGCAAGATGTGGCAATAATACCTTCGTGGTATTTTTCAATCAACTCCTTATCAATGCGAGGCCATTTGCTGTAAAGTCCATCTATATAGCCTAATGAGCTTAATTTTGTTAAATTTTTATAGCCAATCGCGTTTTTGGCCAGCATTAGCTGGTGGTTTCTGTTGTCCTTATTTTCTTTGGTAAACTGCTTTTTAAACCTGTCTTTTACAAGGTAAAACTCACTGCCTACAATTGGTTTTATATTAAATTTACTTGCCTCAGCTACAAATTTAAACGCACCAAACATATTGCCATGATCGGTAAGGGCTACGGCCTTCATGCCATCGGCCTCTGCTTTTTTAAACATGCTGGCAATGTTGGCAGCACCATCTAAAAGTGAGTATTGGGTATGGCAGTGTAAGTGATTAAAATCGGGCATTAATAAATAGATTGTAACTGAAAAATATCGGAGTAAAAAGTAAGTTGCAAGTTACAAAAATGAGCAAAGGAATTCCACGTTTTTAGCAAACAATAAATCTGATATGGTTGCTAACGTTTTACCAATTAAAAAGTCTAATGCCAATTTTAACATCTATCGAAAAAGGGAGCGGGTACCGGCTTAGGCCTGATAGAAACTTTTTATTAGTAACTAATTTTCCATTAACCTTTTCGGGTTCTGGAGAAACTGTTTTGTTATTAAATCCTAAATTTAAACCCGTTTCAAAGAAAAAATTTTCGTCTTGATTAGTTAAGCGATAGCCAATTTTGGCATAAAATTGGTTTTGTCTAATATAATAGTCGTCTTCATAATACTTAAAATACCTGCTGTCTTGGTCTGTTATTCTTACAATATAGTTTGTTGAGTAACTTGACTCAAGATGCCTATAACCAACGCCCCAATAGGGGCCATTACTATTAGCGTTATTATTAAAGTAGTGTTTTACCTCTCCAATTAAAGAAAACCCTGTTTTGTGTTGAATATACTCTTCATTTGAACTAAAAAATTCGGATTGAAAAACATAACCAGCTCCGACAATAAAGGAAAACTTATTTTTCCAGTTAAATTGAGCCGTAAGCTCCAAAGCAGGATAATTGGTAATTAAGGTATGAGTGTTCCAAACAAACCAAATAGAATTAAACGTAGCAGAATCGCTTTTAGCTGCTGTTTTTTCTTGAGCTTTTACATACGAGTTGGATAATACACCACAGAGAAGGAGTGCAGCAAACGCCCAGAATTTAATTTTAGTTGTCCGCATAAAACATTTCGCTAATTTTTACTAATTCGTTTGATGGCGTAAGTTCCATTTGTAGTAGGCTATTTTTGGTATTAATAGTTATGTTATTTCCATTTACTATAAAATCTAATGCCTCAATCTCTCGTATTGTTTCAACTTTAGTTAATTCCAAAATATTAGATATATCAAACCACCGCATTCCGAAACTTCCTTCTCCTACAAATAGATTGTTACCCATAATAGCAAGGCCATAAGGCGATAGCATAGGATAAGAGCCAATGAGCTTCGGCTTTGATATATCTGTTATATCTAGTACTTGAAGCTCATCTGCAGCAGGCCCGCATGTTCTTCCAGATCTTAGTGTAACAAATGCATACTGCCCATTAGAAACAACAGGGTCGCAACTTGTTATATGTGCATAGTCAGATAGTAAAGTGGGGTTTTGAGGGTTTGAAACATTATAAAATAGCACTCCTGTTGTGGTGCCAATCATCAATATATCATTGAGCTTAAAAATAGTTTCAGACACCCATGGAAGTTTTGTTTTTGCAATTAGTAAAGGTTGCTCTTTGGTAATATCGAAGATAGAGAGGTTGGTTTGCTCTACAACATACAAATAAGACGGATCTATATAAAATTGAGCCATTGAACCGGCTTTGGAAACTCCCAAATTATCAAATTGAAAATCTCCTTCGCTCTCACAGCCTAGCATAACTAAGAAGCCTGCTGTTAGTAGAAAACGGAATTTTCGTTTTATATTAATTAATAATAGCATTTTGGGTCATATATTGTTACAAGCTCCCACCCTATAACTTCTCCTTTCAAATTATCTACACATTCAAAATACATACCTGACTCAGGTGGGTAGTCTTTAGTATTTGCAGATTCAAAAACATTAGCTAGTTTATTTACTTCAATTTTTCCATCGTCTAATACTATTAATGCCAATAGGTCTGGGCCCGAGTTTGCATATACAGTATTACCCCGTATGGCAATGTTCGTATTTAGCGGTATTTGAAAGAAGCCAACTTTATGAGGAGCGGTATTATCTATATTTTCGATTATATGAAATCCTCTTCCAGTCTCTTCAACAAGTATGTAATGCGAATAATGATAAATTTTACCTTGTCTTACAAATGGAACAGGTTCCTCAAGCAAAATTTCTAAATCTGCAGGTGCATAAATTGGTTTATAGCCTTCTATTTCAGATATATCAAATTCGGGAATGAATTCAAAACAGCTTGTTAGCAACAAAAACCCTGTAACGAAAGCAGCTTTCGTTATAAACTTTGTTGCGGAGTTGATAAATGGAATAATAAGATTCATACAAAAATCATTATCTACTATTTAAGGCATCTCTATTAATATCTGTAACTGATGTTACGCAAAACACCCTCTACCGAACCATAAATACTCATGGCACTAATACACCGTCATTCCTGCGGAGGCAGGAATCTGCCCTGCAGGATATTGCAAAAAGACCGTAATGACTTAGGAACTGTAAAGAAATAACTTGCACAGTCATCCTTATTCTTTTTGCCCCTGATTTCGTTAAAAAATCATTGCGTAATGCTACTATGTGCAAATTTTTTGCCTTATCAGGAACAAAAATAATTAAGGCTTTTATGCACAACTTAT
>JALSJD010000247.1 GCA_026989535.1 Cyclobacteriaceae bacterium | reverse complement strand
TCATACTGCTGTTTATCTGCTCTCCATTTATGATAAGTCAGATCAGGAAAATATCCCCGATAAAGAGTTAAAAGAGCTACTTAAAGATATTCCAGATTAACTTTCACTGTACTCAGGTACTCTCTCCTTTACTTCTTTCATGACTGCTAAAAGCTTATCTCGCTGTACTTCGTAAGCTTCTTTACTAACTGTAAAATCATCTCTGGTCAAAATAATATACTTGCCTTTCTCTGTATGCTCGTACTCAACACCTTCTAAATCATCTGGGATTTGTATTTCATTATCGTTCGAAAAATAGGTAAGCCAACCAAAACAATACTTTACTTTTAGGTCAATATATTTATCAAAAAAATTATCTAATCTGATAATCACACTGGCACTTGTAGGGCTTAAAGTGTCTGTTATGCTTTTTATAACCTTTTCGTACCATTCAAATGAGAATTGATTGTCCATATCGAAACTGTTCAAACGAAAATATGGGTGATCATTTGTTGCTAAGTTCCCTGTTATTGTAAATAGCTTTGTCTCATTAAAATAAAATTGGAGCACATGACTAAATCCAAAATCTCTCGAAAATTCTAAAGTTGGTTTCTCTTCTTTTTCATGTTGCTTAATATCTGATTTGTTGCTTTCCAATATAGCTTCGGCTAACTCATTCTTTGCTTTCTCCGAGCCTAAAGATTGAATATTGATACTTTTTTTAAAGCTGTCCTTTATATATAAAAATGAACTAAAAACTCCATCTATTTCCGATAAATTCGTTAATACTGTGATTAATTGATTTGCTAATTCGGATATATTTTTTTTCTCACTTTTCAGTAAAGCATCAACATAAAAAATACTTTTAGCCATAATTAAGGAATAATTGTTGCCTGTGGAACATGTATTACTTCAATCGCTCTTATTGCGGAATTTGCGCCTGTTTGAGGGCGTACTCAAAATAAAAAGCCCGACCTCTCGATTAGGCTTCTAATATCCTAAGCAAGCTCTTTGCTAGCTTCCCTTTTAATATCTTCATAAATCGAAAAAATCTCCTTCAAAATCTCTTCTAATTCAGATTCCGAAGCATATTTAGGTATGTTGTGCAATTCTCTATTAAAACTAGAGTCTAACTCTTCGGCATACCCATCAAGCCTATTATACATAAGCCATTCTTCACCCTTCAAATAATTTAGATGGACTTGAACATGACCACTATGTAATGTTAAAACTAATTCTAATGTGAACTCACCAAATGAGAAACTAGATTTAAAAGATTTGTCTTTTGATAAATAAACTGTTGATTCATCAATCTTTTGAAGAATTTCAGAATAAACTTTTCTCTGATTCCCACTCATACTATTATCAAAGTCGTTGTGGTCTTCGCAAATCTTTTTATACCTATTTACAAAATCTATTCTCCTAAAAACTGATTCTAATATCATCTCCCTTATTCTGCTAAATATTTAATCTTTATATCTACTTTTTTGAGCGTATTAAAATCACTCAAGACTTTCCTATCCCTTGTTGGTGTTGTTTCACCAACAAGCATCAAGGCACACACCCAGCGAGGGGGTAATTTTATTCAGTCAGCAAGCTTTTTAAGTACTCATCAGGGGTCATTACAGGGATGGATGATTCTTTAAAGTCTTTTACGTTTCTAGTAATAATTACATTACAGTCCTTTTTTAAGGCACAAAGAAATTGTAATGCATCTTCAAAGTCTAAAAATTTTGATGAAAGCCCTTTGTCTATTATCCTATCTGTTAAATCAGAAGTCTCAGAAATAACCTTAAACTTGCGGAGTTTTCCTTTTACAACTTTATTGTTCTCAAATTTTGAGAGCAAATAATACACAGTCGAATATGAAAGGGCAGAGACAATCAATTTAACTTTTCCTTTATCAGCGATTGTCGCTATTTTGGCTATAGAATCATAAAAAGGCATCCTTTCTCCAAGTAAATCCAACATTACATTGGTATCGATGAATAGCTTATCTTTCATTTATATTTTTCAGATAAATATTCACCGTATGCTTTTTTATAATCAAAGTCTGTTGGCACTTTAACACCAGTTTTCATGCTTTTAACATATGGAGAAATCTCTATGTCATCCTTGGAATCAGACATATCCCTTTCAGTTAGTAATCTAAGGTAGGATTCTATCATACGTGAAAGACTCCTTTTGTGTGATGAAGCATACTCTTTTGCTTTATCAATAACAAGTTTATCAAGCTTCAATGTCAGCTTTGTGTCCATAATTCAAACCTTTTATTGTGCGTACAAATATAGTATATATATACGTATAATGAAAATTTTTAAGCAAGCCAATTTACACCTAACGAAGACTAGGTAATGAGATACTATAAAACAGTTGTAAAATGCAAAAGTTTAAAGCTACAGAGTCCCAGTCAACTGGTTGGCGACTCTGAGCGAGGTTAAAAAAAGAGAATAATGTTACGATTCTTCAAGTAGGTAGGTACGAAAAAAATTTAAACGACCGTGTTAATAAAGGCGAAGACGAAAACCTAAGTGCCGATTTTGTAAAGGATATTTTTGAGTTTATTCATCAAAACTCGATTAAAAGGCAAGAGAAAATTATGAATGAGTAGTAAAACTGAGTAAGAAGGAATTGCCAGACTTGTTCTAGCCTGCCCTGTCCAACTGGCTGAAATCTCAAAATGCAATCGCCTAAACACCAAATACTTGTATGGTTTTATATTTTCGTTTTTTATTGGACTCGAATTCTACCGGGTTTATAGACGAACACTCATTATGCAACAGCCCCCCCATAATAAATTAAGTGCGGAAAAGTGGTGTTACCAATCTACCGAATAATACGTTTTATCTCCATTTTCCATTAGGCCTAGCAAGATAACTCGCTGGCCTTCTAGTTGAGGCATTAGTCTTTTTAGCTGGTCAACGCTGGCAATGGCATTTTTATCTACCTCTGTTATAATAAAGCCTTCATCAATACCTGCTTCTTTCCATTTGCCTTCTCCTAACTCTTTTAATTTAACCCCTGCTTTAATACGAAGTTTTTCAGCCTCTTTGCCTTGTACATTTTCAAATAAAGAGCCTTCTACCAAGGCTTCTGATACTCGTTTTACTACTTTAGTTGTACCTCCTATATTATGAAGCTCCACGAGCATATTCATTTTTTCATCGCCTCGTAGTAATTCTATTTCCACTTTATCGCCAGGGCGATGACGCGCCACGAGCTCTTGCAACTCAGAGGTATTGGTTACTTCTTTGCCATCCACCCCAATAATTACATCTTTATTTTCAATACCACCTTCTTGGGCCCCACTACCTTCTTGCACTTCAAAAACATACACCCCTTGCACAACACTTAGGTTTTCTTGCTCGGCCAATTCAGCCGAAACATCGTTAATCCGAATGCCTAGTAAGCCTCTTTGCACCACACCAAACTCGAGCAAATCATCGGCTACTTTTTTTACCAAATTAACCGGAATCGCAAAGGCATACCCTGCATAACTACCCGTAGGAGAAGCAATGGCTGAGTTAATACCAATCAGGCGGCCATTAATGTCTATTAGTGCCCCTCCTGAGTTACCCGGATTCACCACGGCATCGGTTTGAAGAAAAGATTCAACTTGTATATTATTAGTTTCATCTCTAAGAATACCAATATTGCGTGCCTTGGCACTAATAATTCCGGCCGTAACTGTAGAGGTTAAGTTAAAAGGGTTGCCAACAGCCAATACCCACTGACCCACTTTAACTTCATCCGAATCGCCATAGGCCATAAAAGGCAACGCTTCAACTTCAATTTTTAGTAAAGCCAAATCAGTAGTAGGATCGGTGCCTATTACCTTGGCAGCATAACTTCTATTATCATTAAGCACCACCTGCACTTCGGAGGCATCCTCCACTACGTGGTTATTGGTTACAATGTAGCCATCGTCAGATACAATTACACCCGAACCGGAAGATTGCGAGGGGCCTTGCTTATACTGATAAAACCCATTGGACTTAATTCTTGCATTATACGAAGACCGAATATGAACTACCGAGTTGGTAGCCAAATCAGCAATGGTGGTAAAATCAAGTCCTGCAGGAACACCAGTATTATATGTTACATTTACTGAGTTTACGCCTAATTCAGATTGCCTTTTTTGAATGGAGTTATAGGTTGCTTCATTTGATTTTTTAAAAAAATCACTGCTATTGATAGCCAGCATACTTCCTAAAAAGGCCACCACAAAAACTATTATTAAATTTTTCTTACTCATTTTTTCAATTTTTAATCAGTTATACTAACGACATACAGGATTTTCTGTTGTTAAAAATTAATATTTTTAACAAAGTTCTAGGTATTACAGCAATAAGGCAAAGAATCGACAAAAACAAATTTCATCTTTAATCATTGAATCGGATACTGTGTTAATTAGCCCCTATGTCCATAAAGTCAATGTTTTCAGAAATAACAAATGACAAAACTCCAATCACAAATAAACCCGAAAGCTTTCGGGTTCAAACTTCAATCACCTAAACACCAAACGCTTACATGTTTTGGTGTTTTCGTTTTTGAGATTTATTTGTTATTTGATTTTTGTTTATTGGAGTTTTTATAAACATAGGGGCTAATTAGAATTTAGCCATATTTTTTTAAATAAAAAAGGGCAGCCTTTCAACTACCCTCTCTTAACCTCAACCTATTCACCCAAACAATTACTTAATTTTAACAGTTGTTTTCAATGTTTTTACTTCGTCTTTTGGCAAAGTAACTTTTAAAATACCATCTACGTATTCTGCCCCAATTTTGGCTCTGTCAACAATATCTGGCAAAGAGAAAGTTCTACGGAATGAACCGTATTGTGTTTGAATAGAGGTAAATTCTTTTTCCTCTTTCTTTTCTTCAAACTTGCGCTCTCCGCTAATAATCAACACGTTTTCTTCGATATCGATGTTAAACGATTTTTTATCAAAGCCTGGAACCGCAAAATGCAATTCATACGCTTTGTCTGATTCTAGCACATCTACGTTAGGAGAAAATTTCTCCATTTGCATGTTGTCAAATGTTACATCATTAAAGAATTTGTCCATCAATCCATTTACAGTAGTTGGAAATTCGTTTCTGTTTTTATTATACCTTACGAGTGTCATAACTTTATAATTTTAAGTTTTACAATTAATTTCGATAAGTATTTATTCAATATTGTGCCAAGCCTAATTTTGACTACAATTAAGCCATAATGACACACTAATTAAAAATGTCATCAATAATTGCGCCATAATGTCTGATTTATGTCATTAATAATTGAGTAGTTTAGCATTTTTATTATTCGATTGATATGAATTTTTCTAAATTTTTAAAAGCCTTAGGGCCAGGAATACTCTTTGCCAGTACCTGCATAGGCGTTTCTCATTTGGTGCAATCTACCCGAGCGGGGGCCTTATATGGATTTGCTTTTTTAGGAGCCATAATTATGGCCAATGTGTTTAAGTATCCATTTTTCGAATTTGCCTCCAGATATACTGGCTCCACAGGTAAAAGCATTATTAATGGTTATGCCAAGCAAGGCAAGTGGGTACTAGTTTTATACTTACTCATCACAGTGCCCTCAATGTTTACCGTAACTGCGGCAGTTACCTTTGTAACAGCAGGGCTTTCATCTACCCTTTTTGGGTTCGAGTTAGCCCATAATGGGTGGTCTGCCTTACTACTCGGATTTTGCATTGCGGTGCTGGCCATTGGGCGCTATAAAATATTAGATAATCTATTAAAACTAGTAGGCATCGTATTGGTGCTTACTACCATAACAGCTTTTATTACTGTACTTATAAATGGGCGTACTCCGCAAGCACCTAATTTTGTTGCCGCTCAACCCCTCTCTATAAAAGGCATCATTTTTTTAATTGCTTTAATGGGCTGGATGCCCACAGCGGTTGACATTTCTACATGGACAAGCCTTTGGGCAGAAGCTAAAATTAAAACATCGGGCCATCGACCCACAATGAAAGAAATGCTCGCTGACTTTAATTTAGGCTATTGGGTTTCAGCCATGCTAGCCATCTGCTTTTTAACCCTTGGCACTTATGTTATGTATGGCACAGGCCAAACATTTGTAAATAGTGCAGGTGGTTTTGCAGGCCAGCTTATCGATATGTTTACAAGCAGTATTGGGCAGTGGAGCTATTGGCTTATTTCAATTGCTGCGTTCTCTGCCATGTTCTCCACTACCATTACGGTGGTTGATGGGTATGCCAGAGCTATACAGCGCACCACTTTTTTGCTCACTAAAAATAACGAAGGGAAAACCGAGGGGAAAAGTGCTTATGTATTTTGGGCTTTGCTTGTAGGCGTTGGTGGTTATTTTGTAGTTGCTCAGTTTTTAAATAACTTAACCCAATTGGTAGATTTTGCTACCATTATTTCGTTTGTAATTGCCTTGCCTGCTGCATATTTAAACTACCACACCATATTTTCGAGTCAAATTCCTGTAGCAGATCAACCGAGCAAAGGAATGAAATTACTTGCCCAGGCGGGGATGGTATTTTTGGCTTTATTTACGCTCCTTTTTTTTATTATAAAGCTTAACCCTAGCTTAATCGAAAATATATTACCTTTTTAAGCATTATTTGCTGCAAAGCTTTGCAATTAAAAATGCAAGCTACTAATATTGCAGTCCGATTTGAAAAGGGGATTTATTTCAGCTTCAAATTGGGGTATATATTCCTCCTTAGCTCAGTTGGTTAGAGCATCTGACTGTTAATCAGAGGGTCCTTGGTTCGAGCCCAAGAGGAGGAGCTAAAAGAAGGCTGTTTATAGTTAAAAACTGTAAGCAGCTTTTTTATTGCACCAACATTTTCACCAACATTTCTACTGCAATATACAATATTTCCATAAGTCACATTACAGAATCAGCCTAACAAAAGCACTAGACACAGTGGATAATACTGACCAACTTCTTTATGCGGAATTGAGAACCCGTCATACTTCTTTGTAAGATGATGCAAACAAATAATCAACTAAAGGAATATGAGTTTTTTCCTGTTACCATAGCATTATACTAAGCAAAACAAATACTATTAGAGCCATAAAAAAAGGCGTTTTTCCATCTCCATTATTACTTTCTTCTTCCTTGCTAGTCACATAAAAGGCTAGCACAGTTGCAATTATTATAAAGACCCAATTCATTAGCCTATTTGTATGTTTTGTATCGTTGAAGTGATTGACGTAAGAACATACATAAGATAGTCAAATTCTAGCAACTATTTGTATCAATTCAATATACTTTACATCACTTTCCCAGTAATCTTCTTCACTTGGTTCTTCATCTATTTCTCCCTCCCAAGTCAACTCTACTTCTTTTAAGGTGTTAACAGGTTTTTTATTATTGAACAACTCATTTGATGTATTCATCCAAATCAAGAAATCTTCTAGGTTTCCAAATGCATCAATTCCTAATTCTAGTATAATATTAGTATGTCCTAGCTTTTTACTTATGTATGGAGGTAATTGATCTTGTTTTAATAGTGCCTTATTTAATTCTGCTGCATCATCGAATAAGTTTAGCCCAAATGCCTGCTGAACAGCGGTACAACAAACTGAAACAGGAAAGTAAAAAATTTAAAAACGCCATCCTTATGTTATCTTACAGAGCCGAAACAGCCTTATACAATAGCATT
>JALSJD010000246.1 GCA_026989535.1 Cyclobacteriaceae bacterium | reverse complement strand
AAGTAGAGCGTTTGTTACTGCCTATTATAACGCCAACCAAACTAGCCCCGATGCACAACTGTTAATGGCTCGTATGCATTTGTTGGTGCAAGAATATGTTGCGGCAAAACAGTTTGCCAGCAAAGTGCTGGCAGTGGATTCGCTTAATATTACAGGCCTTGAGGTAATGTATGCGGTGTTTGGGCAGCTAGAGAATACAGCATTAATGCTGGATTTTGGCAACCGACTGCTGGTGCAAGATTCTACCAACGCACAACTTTATTTTGAGTTGGCTACGGTTTACTTACAACAAAGCAAAACCGATAAAGCAGCCGCTTATTTTGCTAAATCTTACCGCTATCAACCTATGCTGCCTTCTTTATTATTGGCAATTACTAATTATGCCAAGCTTATGTTATATGATAGCGTACTTTTTTACACCGATTCTTCCTTTGCAAGGCCCCATTATTTAGATAAATATGTGCTTTTAGCCCGTGCGCAAGCATTTGACAAACGATATAAGTATGATGATTCTTATCTGCTCTATAATCGCCTAGTAAAAATGGATTCAACGGATTCAGTTGTTAATGCAGAACGTGCGTTAGTACAAAGAAAAATTACATATTTGTGGCGTAAAAAAAGAGAACAGCAACAATTGGCAGACAGTTTAACTAGTACAATGCCAATAATAAATTTTTAATAGATATGAGTAAAGTCAAAATTACTTTACCAGATGGTACAGTAAAAGCCTTTGACAAAGGTGTTACTAGTCATCAAATTGCCTTGAGTATAAGCGAAGGGTTGGCTCGAAACGTGCTTTCGGCCAATGTTAATGGAGAAGTATGGGATTCCTCGAGGGAGATTAATACCGATGCCACCGTGCAATTATTAACGTGGAATGACCTAGACGGAAAAGCTACATTTTGGCATTCATCAGCTCACCTAATGGCCGAAGCTTTTGAAGCACTATACCCGGGCATTAAGCTAGGCATTGGCCCCTCAATAGAAAATGGCTTTTATTACGATATTGATTTTGGTGATTATGATTTTGATGGGAGCGAGTTAGCGAAGATGGAAAAGAAAATGCTTGAGCTTGCCAGAGAAAAGAAAACCTATATAAGAAAAGAGGTATCTAAAAAAGAAGCACTTGATTATTTCACAAAAAAAGGCGATGAGTATAAACTTGAGCTGATTAGTGAACTTGAAGATGGCACCATTACTTTTTATGAATTAGGAGAATTTACTGATTTATGTAAAGGACCTCATATACCAAATACCGGTGTAATAAAAGCCATAAAATTGCTAAATGTAGCTGGTGCTTATTGGAGAGGCAATGTTGACCGTAAGCAATTAACCCGAATTTATGGCATTACTTTTCCTAAGCAAAAAGAACTTACCGAGTATTTACACTTATTAGAAGAAGCAAAAAAACGGGATCATCGCAAACTAGGTAAGGAGTTAGAGCTCTTTGCTTTTTCGGAGAAAGTGGGTATGGGATTGCCGCTTTGGTTACCCAAAGGAACTATGCTACGTGAGCGATTGGAAGGTTTTATGCGTAAAGCACAAATTAAAGCAGGTTACGATCCTGTAATTACACCACATATTGGTAGCAAAGAGCTTTATGTAACTTCTGGCCATTACGAAAAATACGGAGCTGATTCGTTTCAGCCCATAACTACACCTCACGAAGGCGAGGAGTTTTTGCTTAAACCCATGAACTGCCCACATCACTGCGAGATTTATAAAACCAAGCCTCGTTCGTATAAAGATTTACCCATTCGGTATGCAGAGTTTGGTACAGTATATCGTTACGAGCAGCATGGGGAGTTGCACGGCTTAACCCGTGTGCGTGGATTTACACAAGACGATGCCCATATTTTCTGCCGCCCAGAACAGGTAAAGGAAGAGTTTGAAAAAGTAATTGATTTAGTGCTGTATGTATTTAAAGCACTTGGTTTTGAAGATTATACTGCTCAAGTATCCTTAAGAGACCCTGAAAACAAGGATAAATACATAGGTGATGGTGAACTATGGGATAAAGCGGAGCGCGAAATACAAGAAGCAGCCGATGCCAAAGGGTTGATTACCGTAACTGAAGTAGGTGAAGCAGCTTTTTATGGCCCTAAGTTAGATTTTATGGTAAAAGATGCGTTAGGGCGTAAATGGCAACTAGGTACTATTCAAGTAGATTACCAGCTTCCGCAACGATTTGAGCTAGAGTATATTGGTTCTGATAACCAAAAACATCGACCAGTAATGATTCATCGTGCTCCTTTTGGGTCGCTAGAGCGTTTTATTGCGGTACTAACCGAGCATTGTGCAGGCAATTTTCCGCTTTGGTTATCACCAGACCAAGTGGCTGTATTGCCCATTTCTGAAAAATATGCGGAGTATGCGAAGTCAGTTTTTGAAAGCTTAAAAGAGCAAGACATCCGAGGAATTTTAGATAATAGAGACGAAAAAATTGGCAGAAAGATTAGAGATGCCGAAGTGAAAAAGATTCCTTTTATGATAATTGTGGGAGAAAAAGAGCAGGAAGAAAACAAAATAGCCATCAGGAGGCATGGAGAGGGTGATTTGGGCGCAATGGAACTGGATTCTTTTGTAACCTTATTTAAGGAAGAAGCAACCGTGTAATAAAACATCTACCAGCGGTTGATTTGCTATAAATTTGATAAAGGGCACCTCTTAATAGAGGTGTCCTAAAATAAAATTATAACTTTGCTTTATGCCAACAGCATTATTAATGAATGGGTATAGGTTCTACTTTTATGCTGGAGATAGCCGTTCCTTCAGCACAAAGTAAGTTTTATCTAAAAATAAGTTGCCGCCAAGCCCCCAAATTAACCCAAATGCCCGACTGGAGGGAGCGTGGGTAGGAAAATTTAGCGGGCGAGCGAAAGCCAAGGCGGTGGCAGCATTAAATTTTCTTGAATTTTTTGCTTACTTTTTGTTTCAAGACAAAAAGTAAGAATTGGTTCGCTCAAAGACAGAATATTTATTGACGGCATTGAAGTTTTTGAAACCGTGTAAAAAAAGAACGAGTTGCCAGCCATCCTGACCAAGAAAAACCGCCAATTTTAGTAAGAAAAAAGGATATTTTAAAAATTGTAACAGAAAATCAAGAATTATTAAAAGCTAAATGGCATGAGTTCTTTTATTAATATGTATGATTCTATTGAGAAAGTAATTTTTGAAGAAGGACTTCGCATAAAGGCTACTCATTTTCATAAGGATATTGATTTAATGCTCATTGTATGAGTCCACTCCGAAAACAGACGATTTTTATAAATTGAATTGTTTTTGATTAGATTTTCACTTTTTATCTTTTAGTGATGCCTGAGTATCAGTAAATTATAAAAAGTGAAAAGATGGCGAAAAGAAGCAATTTTAATTTTGTGTGTTTTCGGAGTGGACTCTTGTCCTAAATAATGGAAAAGTGCTGAAACATACTATTTCGAGCTCATCGCTCTTGGAAAAGGCAGAAAGCAACTAACTTAATAATTACCGACTGATTGCTAATGGGGTGGCAGTTCATTGGCCTGAACTAGATGAAGGTTTGAGTTTGAAAGGTTTTTTGCAAACAACACTTACGCAAGTGGTAGAAGCATAGTTATCTCCATTCTTTCTAAGTTGGAGAAAAACAGGGAGTAGGTATTAATAGTCAGGATTTTTTTAGGCTTTAGTTTAGAATAGCGTAGATAAATTTTAACCATAAAGTTCACTGAGAATACACAGGGTTAACAGAGTCTCCGAACAATGTAAGTTTAATTGTGCCCTTTGTGCCTTCTCAGTGTTCTCTGTGGTTAATTAAGGCATAGCGTAGATAAATTTTTTAGTAGTAAAATATGCTCACAGTAGATATGAGGTAACATCATAAACATTAAGTGTGTAAACACTTTCATAAATGGATACAAAAGTAGCTTGAATAGAACAATAGTATAAATTAACAACGCTTAATTAAACTACAGCCTTTTTTTAATGTGAATTTATTGTTGCAAACCTCTTTTTTATACAGATTTATACGATATTTGCAACTTATTTTTAAAACACTAAACAGGAGGTCACAATTAGCAAACAAAGATTTAGAGGGAGAAGACCCTACGTAGCCCGAGTCGAAGAGCCCTATAAGATTAATGATTTAATCAGAGCGCAACATGTTAGAGTTGTTGGAGAAAACATAGAAGTTGGCGTTTACGCCATTGCAGAGGCATTAAATATGGCCAAAGAAGAAGGCCTTGATTTAGTGGAGATTTCTCCGAAGGCAGAACCGCCTGTTTGTAAAATAATAGATTACTCTAAGTTTAAGTACGAGCAAAAAAAGAAACAAAAAGAAATAAAGGCAAAGGCGCAAAAAACGGTGATTAAAGAAATCCGTTTTGGCCCTAATACCGATGATCATGATTTTAATTTTAAACTAAAACATGCCATCAACTTTTTAAAAGAAGGTGCTAAAGTTAGAGCCTATGTTCATTTTTATGGACGTACCATTGTTTTTAAAGAAAGAGGTGAAATTTTATTATTAAAATTTGCCCAAGCATTAGAGGAGTACGGTAAAGTAGAACAATTACCGAAATTGGAGCGTAAAAGAATGTATGTTATTCTTGCTTCAAAAGTTAAAAAGTAGAACGAATATAGTTTAATAAATAAAGTAGAAATGCCAAAAGTAAAAACTAAATCTGGCGCTAAAAAGCGTTTTAAACTTACTGGAACTGGTAAAATTAAAAGAAAACATGCTTTTAAAAGCCACATTCTAACTAAGAAAGAAACCAAGCAAAAGAGAAATCTTACTCAAACTGGGCTAGTGCACAAGAGTGATGTAAGTAATGTTAAAGCAATGCTTAACATTTAGGTTTACTTTAGTTTACTAAAGTTTAACCAGAGTCTTGGCTTTAAGTATCCGAAAGTATCGGATCGCCAATTATCAAAAAAAATTAATAAATTATGCCAAGAAGTGTAAATTCAGTAGCATCGAGAGCAAGAAGAAAAAAGATGCTAAAGGCCGCCAAAGGATATTGGGGTCGTAGAAGTAATGTATGGACTGTAGCAAAAAATGCAGTTGAAAAAGGGTGGACGTATGCCTACCGCGATAGAAAAGTTAAAAAACGTGATTTTAGAAAACTTTGGATTCAGCGTATTAATGCAGGAGCTAGAGAAGAAGGAATGAGCTATTCCGTATTTATGGGCAAAGTTAAAAAAGCAAACATTGAGTTAAATCGTAAGGTATTAGCCGATTTAGCTATGAATCATAATGATGCTTTTAAAGCAATTGTTAAAAAACTGAAATAATAGAACAAACTTATACTATATTCGAAACCCTTGAAGTTACACTTCAAGGGTTTTTTTATTACTTTTAGGGCATAAGCAATTATGACAAGCCATTTAAAATATACCATTCTAGCTATTATGTTTTTTGTCGGAACGTTTTTTTCTGCCAAAGCTCAATACAATCAACCATTGTCGGATTATGTAATTGAAGTATGGTCGGCAGAAGAAGGCTTGCCCTCCAATAATTTACGCCATGTTGCCAAAGATAAAGATGGGTTTTTATGGATTTCTACATTTAACGGATTAGTGCGTTTTGATGGAAACAAGTTTAAAACGTTTGACACAAATAATGTTCCTGTTTTATCTAGTAGTGCGTTTTATTCTGTGCTTCCATTAACCGATGGCAGTATGTATATTAGCACACAAGCCAGTGGTTTAATTCTTTATAAAAATGGAAAGTTTATACCTATTCCCGGCTCTGACAATTTACCAAAATCTATTCAAACCTCTTTTCTCGATTCATCTAATAGGTTATGGATTGGTACTAGAAATGGTGGAGTTTACTATTTAGAAAAAAATAAAATAACACGTTTTCCTATTCCGATTTTTGATGACCAAAGTATTAAAAGCTTTACAGAAGACAGTTTGCACAATATTTGGATTGCAAGTGAAGGCAAGGGAATTGCCAAAGTAAGTAAAGATACCATGGCTCTATATACAGAAAATGAAGGGTTGCCATCCAATATTGTAAACACAGTTTTGTTTCATGATGGCAATATTTATGCAGGAACAGAAAAGGGGCTTGTTATTTATCAGGATAATAAATGGGTTGTAGATGATAGATTTGGCCAAGTAAAAATTAACTATATAGCAGCAGATAAAAACAGTAACTTATGGTTTGCTGCGAGTGTGGGGCTGGGCAGAATATCTCATTCTAATAAGTTTGAATATATAGCCGAAAAAGGTGGCTTACCCTCAAGGCAGATATCGTCTATTACATTTGATGATGAAAATAATGTTTGGCTCACAACCAAAAGAGGAGGACTTGCACAGCTTAAATTAAGTAGTTTTAAAAATATTACCCCTGCTGATGGATTAAGTTATAGAGGAGTAAATGTAGTTGAGGAGGGTCTCAATGGTGAATTTTATGTAGGGAGCGATAATGGAGATATAGACTTGATTAAAGACGGCACTATAAAAAAGTTGCCAATGTCGAAGAAATTAAAAAACATTTCTGTAAAAGACATCTTTGCAGATGATGATGGAACTCTTTGGATAGCAACCTACGATGGAGTTATAAAAAAACGAGGCGCTAAAGAAAAATATTTTGGCATTAATGAAGGGTTAGTTTCTCTTAAAACACGTAGAATTTTAAAAGATTCTAAAGGGGTAATTTGGGTGGGGTCAAGAAATGGAGGAATTAATAAAATACATCCAGACGATAGGGTAGAATCGATAACAGTAAAAGACGGTCTTGGTTCAGATTTTGTGTTCAGTGTTGATGAAGCACCAGATGGGAGAATTGTGGTGGGAACAGCAAATGGAGGGCTAAATATTATCTACCCAGATGGAAAAATCGAAATTTTAAAACCAGCGGAATCAACTGTAGGCCTTTCCATCTTTAATGTATATATCGAAAACAATAACCGGTTTTGGCTAGCTACAAATATTGGTTTATACTGCTATAAAAATGGTGAATTTACACTTATAAGTACCAAAAGTGGATTGCCTGTTGAAACTATTTTTGATATTAAAGAAGACAACTCGGGCAACTTATGGGTAACTTCAATACTGGGCTTTGTTAGAGTTTCTAAAAACGATGTACGAGGTCTTGCCAATGGAGAACTAAATAAAATAGAAGCCTCGTTGCTAAACGATTCCGATGGAATGGTTTCTCGTGAATGTACAGGTGCTACAAAATTTTTAGAAACCCAAGGTGGTGTTTTCTGGATTCCAACTATTAAAGGAATTACAATTCTAGATCCTCAAAAGCTCATTATTAATTTAAAAGTGCCTAAAGTATTTATTGAAGATGTTATAGTTGATGATGAAAAAGTTGAGCGGGTTAATGCAGACAGTAGCAAAGTAAGCAAAATTATTATCGAACCTGGACATAGAAACTATCTTATAAATTACACATCACTTAGTATGTACTCGCCCGATAAGGTAAAATTTAGGTATAAATTAGAAGGCTTTGACGAAGACTGGATTGAGATAGGAACTGGCAGGCAAGCCAAATATACAAATCTTTCGTATGGAAGTTACACCTTTAAAGTGATGGCAGCCAATAATAATGGCATTTGGAGCACAAGGGTAGCAGAAATTCAATTAGAAGTAAAGCCGTTTTTTTATGAAACCAAATGGTTTATACTCCTCTTAATTTTGTTGTTTATAATGGCTACGGTATTTATTTATTTTTACCAAACCCAAGAAGTTAAAAGTAGAAATAATGAACTTATTAAGTTAAATAATGAGTTAGATAGTTTTGCTTACAGTGTTTCTCACGATTTAAAAGCACCATTATCTTCTATTCAGGGCTTGCTAAATGTGGCTAAACTTGAAAATGGCAAAAATGCTATGGAGTTTTATGAACGTATTGGTAGCAGTGTAGCAAAGCTTGATAATTTTATTAAAGATATTATAGATTACTCTAAGAATGCCCGGATGGATATTCGTAAAGAGACCGTAAATGTTAAAGAATTGATAATGAGTATGCTGGAAGGGTTGGCTTTTCTTGAAAGCGAGAAAAAAATTAAAGTTATTATTGAGATTGAGGATGATTTATTGATTGTAACCGACAAAATTCGATTTACGTTTATAGCCAATAATTTACTTACCAATGCGTATAGATATGCTGATTTTACAAAATCAGAGCCTTATGTAAAAGTCAAAGCAGGAGTAAATAGTACTAATTTTTATTTAGAAATTGAAGATAATGGACAGGGAATTAAAGAAGAGTTTCAAGAAAAAGTTTATGAGATGTTCTATCGAGCCAATGAAAGTAGTTCAGGTTCTGGCCTTGGTTTATACATTGTAAAAGAAAGCTTGGCTAAATTAAAAGGAAACATTATGCTAAAATCTGTGTACCAAAAAGGCACCACTGTGCGTGTAGAAATTCCTATTTGGTTTTTATAAATCTCTAATGCTATGTACCTTCTCTGCTTTTAAAAGGTTACGTGCCTGTTTTATTTACTCTCCACTCAGTCTCTCGTTCTGTAATTGATACAGAATTAAAAAAATGGAACTGAATGTTTTAATAGCCTCAAATTAGTTGCTACATTGGTGCCTGAATAGGTATATCAACTTTAATATCCGCAAACTGATGTAGCGGTTCAAAATTAAGAAAATTAATTAAATGCGTAAACCTCCTTTTGCAAAATATGCTTCGGCAAGATTAGCCTTAATTTTACTGGGGGTTGTTGTGGCTTTTAATGTATTTATTATGCCACGGTTGGTAGGCGATGAAAAGGTTGTGCCTATCGATTTGCAATTTGCCTATACACCAAAACAAGCTTATGCATTAATAGATACTTACAGTGATGAAACACGCAGTACTTATGCACGTGGAGAAATGACTTTTGATGTAGCCTACCCCATTGTCTATACCTTATTTATGAGTGTTACGTTAATGCTTCTTTATCCTAATAAATGGAAAATAGCTTGGTTGCCCTATGTGGTGTTTGGGGCAGATATGTTAGAAAATACAGGAATTATCGTAATGCTTTGGAGTTACCCCACTCAGCTTACTTTAATAGCTTGGATAACCAGTATCTTTTCTACTATAAAATGGACACTTGTATTGGTAGTGCTTCTATTTATTTTTGTTGGATTAGGCAGAAAATTATTTACACAAAAGTACATATCTTATTTAGCCTAAACTATTCCTAACGCAGTATAAATGGCTGAGTAGTTGCGATAAAATATCTACTTTAAATAACGATAGCTATTTCTTATTCCGAACGATTTAAAAGTAAAAAAGCTCCAAGTGCAGAAGCGTTTGATGTATCTGATGCAATAATTTCAAATCCTTTCAATCGTTTTTTTAGGAGGGTTATAAAAATAACATTTTTAGCAAACCCACCATCAATATATAGTTTTGTAACCTTGGTGTTTCCTTTAGCCAATTTTATGGCTTTTACTTGGAGTTCTACTAATGCAAAAATCAACTGGTGATAGGCTTGTTTAAAATTTTTAAATTCGCTTAATATCCATTCTTGTTCATTAACTTTTAAATGACCTCTAACAGTTTCCATTGTACTAGGATAAAATGGAGTTACTTTCTTTTTTACTAGCGCTTCTTCGAATTCAACTGTTTTAAAATAATCAGGTTCTTTCCTAAAATAATTATTCATTCTTGCTATTTGGTAATCGTGCTCGTTGCCAAAAAATAAGCGAGATGCTTTTACGGGGTCGCCTCGATAACTAATATAAGAGAGGCAATCATTATTAAGTTCATCAACCGTAAGTGGTTCTTTATTAAAAGGATTGAGAGCAATGTTCCAAGTGCCAGTAGAGAGAAGTATAAATGGCTCATTTTTATCTATTAAATAGGAAATTAGGGCTGAAGAGCTATCGTGTAAGCCAATTCCACAAGTAATTTTATTGCCCTTAAATACTATTTCTGTTGTTTTAGTATAGGGTTCAATGGGAGGGAAAAGCACGTCTAATCCTTCCTCTCGAATCCAATTATGAAAATCATCTTTCACAAAATTCCATAATGCAGTATGGCAACCAATACTGGTAAGCTCATTACATTTTTTGCCTGTAAAAAGATAACTCAAATATTGAGGTAAGTGTAATGAACAATCTATTTGTTCAAATAGGGTTGGTTTCTCTTTTTTTAACCATAATAATTGCAAACCTGAGTTGAGCATACCCATAGGTGGAGAGGCAGTAGTTGCACAAAAAATGGATTTGCCCTTATATTGTTGGTATAGATATTGAGAAATGCTTTCAGGTAACGGTTTTAAATAATTATAAAGAGGGGTAATTCTTTCCTCTTTTTTATTTAAATGCACTAAACTAGCCCCATAGGTCGAAAAATTAAGTTTTTCAACTATATATCTTTCATCAATTATCACCTTAATAAGTTCCTGTTTTATCCAATTTTCGAGCAGGTCAATATCTTCACAGGCAAAGCCATCTTCATCCACTGTTTCTGGTAGTATGGCTAATTTTTTATACACCACATTGGCTTGTTCATCAAAAAGAAAAAGTTTTTTATTGGTTTTACCAATATCAAATATGGCGGTTACTTTGGCAGGCATACTATAGCCCTGTGGCTCGGTTTGTGCTGCCCCTTTCCTTAATAAGTTGTGCTCTTATTTTTTGTTCACGGAAAAACTCAATAGGTCTAATAGCTCCCTTTTTTTGCAACCTGCTTTCGGCTAATAATGGGCGTACATCTGTACGGTATGCTGCTTGCAATATTTCTTGTGCTCCCACCGTATCGTTATTAGTACGTGCTTCTTCTAGCTTAAGTTTATCTACCAAAAGTGCTTGGGCATAGGCTATTTTTATGGCTTCAACTGATTGCAGCAAATCTTCGAGTGGGTCTTTGATGTTATGGCTAGCATCTATCATCCAAGCCAAGCTGCTTTTAGCTAAGTCGGGTTCTTGGCTTACTAATTCAATAAAAATTAAGAATAACTGATACGGCTTGATACTGCCCACCGTAAGGTCGTCATCTCCATATTTAGAATCGTTAAAATGAAAGCCTCCAAGCTTTTGCTGCATCAGTAGCAAAGCCACTATTTGCTCAATATTGGTATTGGGCAAGTGATGTCCCAAATCAACAAGTGAAAATGCCTTATTACCCAACGCATTGGCTAACATATACGAACTTCCCCAATCTTGAATTACCATCGAGTAAAAATTAGGTTCGTAGGGTTTGTATTCCACCAACATTTTCCAATCGTTTGGCAGTTCCTTATACACATTTTCTAATGAATGTAATGTGTTTTTAAATGCCTTGGCAAAGTTTAATTGCCCAGGAAAACTCGATCCATCTGCCAACCAAACAGTAAGTGCCTTTGAACCTAACTGTTTCCCTATTTCTATTACTTCTAGGTTATGATCAACTGCCTGCTTGCGTACATCAGCTTTGGTGTGGCAAAGAGACCCAAATTTATAGGAATGTATTTGATTGGCTTGGTCTTGAAAAGTATTAGAGTTAACCGCATCAAAGCTAATATTAAGGTTTTTGGCTAAGTTTTTTGCCCCCGTAATATCGGTTGGAATATCCCAAGGAATATGCAACGAAATAGCACCACTTGATTGATTAATGCTGTGCAGCAAGCCAATATCTTCAATTTTTTGCTCTAGTGTAGCTGGTTCACCACCAAAGCCAAACCTGCCAAACCGAGTGCCTCCTGCACCTAATGCCCAGCTGGGTATAGCAATTTGAAAATCGTTAAGTTTCGCAATAATGGAATCTACATCGGTGCCCTTACTTGCCAATTGTGCATACAAAAATGTATAAATGGCTTTATGATTGCTAACTCTAGTCTCATTATGGGCTTCAATTTGTGTTTGGTTAATATTCATAATACAAGTGTAATTTACAAAACCTATCGAACAAATGCAGCAGCTACACCTCCATCTACATTTATAATGCTCCCCGTGCTTTTAGATAATAACCCTCCGGTAAGTGCAAACACAGCATTGGCAATATCCGAAGGCAGAATAATTTCGTTGAGCAAAGTTCGCTTGGCGTAATGTGCAGGTAGTTCCTCCACCGTAATGCCGTATGCTTTTGCTCTGCCTTCGGCCCAAGTGCCTTCCCATATTTTGCTTCCTGCAATTACCGCATCGGGGTTTACCACATTTACACGTATTTTATTTTGGCCTAACTCAGCTGCCAATAAACGAGACATATGTACTTGTGCCGCTTTAGCCGTGCCGTAACCCACATTATTAGGCCCTGCCACCAAGGCGTTTTTACTGGCAATATTAATAATATCTCCTCCTGTTTTTTGTTTCTTCAATATAGAAGCTATGGCTTTTGAGGTTAGCATTTGCCCTTTTACAAGTACATCTTGTAATAAATTCCAGTCTTTAAGCGTGGTATCTTCCAATGATTTTGATATGGCCAAGCCGGCACTATTTACTAATATATCTACTCCTCCAAATTGTTGTATGGTTTTGGCAAGTGCATTGGTAATAGAGTCTGAGTCTGTTACATCCAATTTTACAGCATCCACATTGTCTGCACCAAATTGTTTTACTAATTCTTTTTTAGAAGCTTGTAGCCTTTCATTATCTACATCTGTAATTACAACACAGGCACCTTCGGCTGCTAGTTTTTCGGCTATTGCCAATCCAATTCCTCCTGCACTACCAGTAACCAATGCTATTTTACGCGAAAGTAATTTTTCGGCAGGCATTCGCTGCAGTTTGGCTTCTTCCAACAACCAATATTCAATATCAAAAGCCTCTTGGTGTGGCAGAGCCACATATTCTGAAAGGGCTTCAGCACCTTTCATTACATTAATGGCGTTAATGTAAAACTCTGATGCCACCCGAGCAGTTTGTTTATTTTTAGCAAAGGCAAACATACCCACACCTGGCCAAAGAATAATTACAGGGTTGCTGTCTCTTACCGCAGGGCTGTTGGCTCTTTTGTTTGTATTATAATACGCTTGATACATCGTATTATACCCTGCAAATGCTTTGTCGAGTACTGTTAAAAAACTTGTATCCAACAAATCAGCATCGGGCTTAATGGGTAACACTAATGGGCTAATTTTGGTGCGTAAAAAATGATCGGGACAACTTGTGCCAAGTGCAGCTAACCGTTCTACATCGTTGCTATTTACAAATTCTAGCACTCGTTCATCGTCTGTAAAATGCCCAACCATCAATTGATTAGATGAGCAGTAGCCACGCAAGTAAGGAGCTAGTTTGGCGGCTTGTGCAAGCCTCTCACTTGCAGTAAGAGAGGTTAATTTATTTCCAGCAAATACAGGCTTATTTACAGCATATCGGCTTTCGAGGTATTCGGATGCTTTCTCGATTACATCCAAGCTATTGATATAGCATTCTTTGGCGGTATCGCCCCAAGTAAATAGCCCGTGGCCACCAAGCACAATACCTGTGATGTTAGGATTTTTGGCTAAACAAGCATCTATCTTCATTGCTAAGTCAAACCCGGGTCGCTGCCAATCGAGCCAGGCTAGTTTGCCATCAAAAAGTTCTTTAGTAATTTGCTCCCCATCTTTGCTTGCTGCAATGGCAATAAGTGCATCAGGGTGCAAATGGTCTATATGTTTTTTAGGAATAAAAGCGTGTAAAGCAGTATCTATCGAAGGTGCTTTGGAGTCTAAATCATAAATACAATGGTTAAACAGGGCTACCATTTCGTCCTCGTGCTCGAGTCCTCGGTAGATTTTTTTTAGTGCTAGTAATTTTTCTTGGTACAAGCCTGCCAGTCCACTTTTTTTTAACGTACCAATATCTCCTCCCGAACCTTTTACCCACATTACTTCGGTGGACTCTCCACTTAAAGGATCATTTTCAATACTTTTGCAGCTCGTGTTACCACCACCATAATTGGTTATTCGTAAATCTGCCCCAAGTATATTGGATCGGTAAATTAATAAATCTACTTCGTTCGTAAGTGTTCCTGCTTTTGCATCATCCCACAAATAATTTACATATTGATATTCCATTGTGTATTTAATCCATTATTTTTAATTCTTGTAAAAGTATCTCAAAGGCCTATTTAATCTATCCTGTACCATCCTGTGAATAAATCCATCTCTTTTGTTGATTTGATTGCTATTGATGCAAGCTCTAAAACTCCTAAATACAGACAAATTATAAGTGCGATTATAAATGCAATTGAGAACAAGGTGCTTAAGAAAGGCGAAAGGCTTCCTTCTATTAACGAGCTTAGCGAGCAGTTTTACCTATCACGCGATACGGTAGAAAAGGCGTACAGAGAGCTAAAAATGCAAGGTGTTTTATTATCAAGCCCTGGAAAAGGGTTTTACATTGATAAGATTGATGTAAAGGTTAAACATAAAATTTTGTTGTTGTTTAACAAGCTAAGCAGGCATAAAAAGGTTATCTACGATAATTTTATTAACGCCTTGGGCGGACAGGCTTCGGTAGATTTTTACATTTACAATAACGATTACAAGTCTTTTGAAACCTTATTAATAAATAGCCTTGATAAGTACAGCCATTATGTAATAATACCTCATTTTAATTTAGAACATGCAGCACCACAGTGCCTACTAAATCAAATTCCTAACAAAAAATTAATACTAATGGACAAGCATATTGAGGGGATAAACACAGAATATAGTGCTGTAATTCAAAACTACGAGTCCGATATTTTTAATGTATTGGTCGATGCTGAAAAGCATATCGCTCATTATAATAGAGTTGTTTTAGTTTTTCCGAATAATAGCTACCACCCGAAACAAATTTGCAAGGGTTTTTTAAAGGCTATGGGGCAATTAAGTAAAGATAAGCTTATTGTAAAGTCGTTAGATGAATTTAACTTAGCTAAAGGAGATGTACTTGTATTGGTAGAAGAAGGAGATTTAATAGAAGCCATTAAATATGTTAGGCGTAGAGAATGGAAAATTGGTAAAGATGTTGGGCTTATTTCTTATAACGAAACGCCTATAAAAGAGGTGTTGGCCGATGGTATTTCGGTTATTTCTACTGATTTTGCAGCAATGGGCAAAAAAGTTGCTGAGCTTATAATCTCAAATCAAAAAGCCATAGTCGAAAATCCATTTCAACTAATTAAACGCACGTCATTTTAAATTTGCCTAATAAGAAATAAACTATTCACCCATTAAAGCTACCTTTTTAGCCACAGCCTGCCTGAACTGGCAAGGCAGGCGTAGCGAAGGCACTAAGCCTCCAAGTTTCACAAAATTTTATATGTGTTAAGTTAATACTTTGTGGTTCTTTTACTCCTTCTGTCTTGGTGGCTATGTTTTTTCGGCCGAATACGTTTCAAGACTAAGATATGAGGTACAAATAAACAAATAAATCTCAAAAACGAAAATATCAAACTATGCAAGTGTTTGGTGTTTAGGTGATTGAAATTTGAGATTTATTTGTTATTTGATTTTTGGCATTTGTTATTTGAATATTGATATTTGTTATTTCTGAAAACATTTACTTTATGGACAGGCACTAAGTAAGCAGGACGGTACAGGATAGCCGATTGATTTCATAATTGTACTTTTAAGGGTTTACTTGAACTCAATATGAAAAAATCTGCTTATGTACAACAACTTGATGCTATCAATGAGTACGAATTTTCTCCAGTTCCGCCCGAAAAACATAAAGGATGGAAAAGTTTTTTAGGTATGTATGCCGGAGAGCATACGGCAGGTACCGAATTTGTAATAGGCCCTTTGTTTGTTGTTCATGGTGTGTCGGCCATTGATTTAATTACCGGGCTATTAGTGGGTAATGTATTGGCTGTTTTTAGTTGGGCATTTTTAACAGCTCCTGTTGCTACAAAAACAAGATTAACCTTATATGCTCTGCTAGAAAAGATTACAGGCAAGGGGTTGGTTAAAGTTTACGATGTAGTAAATGGATTAATGTTCTGTTTTTTGGCAGGCTCAATGATAGCTGTATCGGCTAGTGCCATTGGTATTCCTTTTAAAATAGCTATGCCAGGCTTAGCCGATTGGTACCCAACGGGAATAGGGTGGGTGCTTATTGTTTTTGTTGTAGGGGCAATTATTACATTAATAGCAACTTTGGGCTATAACCAAGTTTCAAAATTTGCAAATATTACTGCTCCTTGGATGATCCTTATATTTATTGCAGCCGCAGTTGCAGTTTTACCGCAATTAGGCATTTATAGCATTCAAGATTTTTGGCATGTAGCGCAAACTAAAATTTGGACAGGCATACCTTTAGAGGGCCAATCAAAATTTACGTTTTGGCATATTATGTTTTTTGCATGGTTTTGTAATATGGCTATGCACATTGGCATGGCAGATATAACCATTCTTAGGTATGCAAAAAAATGGCAGTATGGGTTTGCTTCTTTCGGAGGAATGTTTCTAGGTCATTTTATTGCCTGGATTGCTTCGGGCATATTATGTGCAGCCGCACTTGGCAATATCGTTCCAGGCCCTATTGCTTACACTAGTGCTGGTATTGCTGGTATTATTTGCGTTGTACTTGCAGGTTGGACTACCGCCAACCCAACTATTTATAGAGCAGGGTTAGCTTTTCAAGCTATTTTTCCTAAAACTAAAAGGTGGAAAGTAACTATAATAGTAGGGATAATTACAACAATGGCAGCTTGTTTTCCAGCATTGGTAATGAAACTACTAGATTTTGTAGCTCTATACGGATTGGTACTGATGCCTATGGGGGCAGTTATTATTATTGATATTTATGTACTTAAAAAGTTAAACATGGCAAGCAATTATGCCCAATTTAAAAATATACCAATAAGTTGGCAAGCAGCAGGAGCCTGGGTAATTACTTTAATTTTTTGCTTGGCACTTAATGTATACCTGGGGGTAGATATATTTTTTCTGGGGCTACCTGGCTGGTTTATTGCAGCTGGCTTGTACATTATATTAAGTAAACTTATTCAATCTAAAAACATAAATTATGCCCACTAAACACATGCTGGCAAAATTTGTTTCAGCAATAGGTCTTGTATTAACCATTGTGCCTGCTTTTTTGGTTTTTAAAGGAATTTTAACGCTTGAAGAAAACCACCACTTAATGCTTTTAGGAACTATTTTTTGGTTTTTAAGTGCTTCATTTTGGATAAATAAAGATAATTAATTATGACATCAACTACAGGATTTGAATTGTTTCTGCCTAAAAAACTTTTAACCTTTACTACTCATATTTTTCAATACTTTGGCGTACCTCTGAAAGATGCCAGTTTGGCGGCTGAAGTACTTCATTATTCTGATATTAGAGGGATTGACTCACATGGGGTAGCTCGGCTACATTCATATTTTGATATGCTAACTTTACAGCGTATTAATCCAACTCCGAACATTAAAATAGCAAGAGAAAAAAAGAGCGCAGCTACTATAGATGCCGACAATGGGCTTGGACTGGTAGTTGGACCCAAAGCACACCAAATTGCTTTACAAAAGGCAGCCAAATATGGTACTGGGTTTATCAGTGTTTTTAACACCAATCATTATGGGGCGGCAGGCTATTATGCCGAAAAAGCATTGGAGCATAATTTAATCAGTTGGTCGATGACAAACTCCACTAAGTTGGTAGCACCACTTTGGGGCGCAGAACGAATGTTGGGCACTAACCCTATTGCGATTGCTTTTCCTGCAAAAAAGAATCCCCCTGTAGTAATAGATTTAGCTACAAGTGCTGCGGCTTATGGCAAGGTGGAAATTGCATTACGCAAAGGGGAACAAATACCACACGGGTGGTGCATAGATAACCAAGGTAAAATAACCAAAGACCCACAAGGGATGATTGATGGGGGAGCCTTGCTTCCGCTAGGTTCGGAACGTGAATTTGGTGGACATAAAGGCTATTGCCTAGCGGCAATGGTTGATATTTTAACTTGTGTGCTTAGTGGTGCCAACTGGGGACCGTTTGCCCCCCCTTTTGCCTTACGCCAAGAAGTGCCAGCTCGGAGCGTAGGCAAAGGAATTGGCCATTTTTTTGGCGCGATGGATATAGATGCTTTTCGTGATGTGGATGAATTTAAGGTGGAAATGGATGATTGGATTGACACCTTTAGAGCAACTACACCTCAATCCGGCACCAATGGCCCACTCATTCCAGGCGACCCTGAGCGGGCAACAATGGCTGAAAGGAATAAAAATGGAATTCCTATAATAGACAAAGTGGTTGATGATTTATTAGATATTTCGAAAAAAACAGGGGTAAAACTAATCTAATATAGGCTATTGGGGAACATTTGAAAAATTAGTGGGGAATGTTCTACAACCTAATCTCGCAATTATATTTACCCAACTCATCTAGCTTCTCAGATAAGTCAAAATGAGATTTATTCTCATCCATCTTTTTGCGGTGGTAGTCTTTTAACTCTTTTCGCAAAATAGACTCAGCAAATCTCCTTACCTCTTCTTGGGTGGTTAATAAAAGTGGAGGCACTTTAGCAAGTTTATTATTATCGTTTTTGGCCACCATCGTAAAATAAGAGGTATTTGTATGTTTTACGGTTCGTTTCTTTACATTTTCGGTAATTACTTTTATGCCTATAACCAGCGATGAATTACCTACATAATTAACTCTAGCCATTAACGAAACTAAATCGCCCACTTCCACTGGTTGCAAAAAATCTACCGTATCTACCGAAACCGTAACACAGTAATTACCTGCATGTTTGGTGGCACAGGCATAGGCAACCTTATCCATAAGCGATAGCAACATACCTCCATGAATTTTACCTCCAAAATTAGCATAGGATGGAATCATTAATTCGGTAATTACGGTATCAGAATCTTGGGGTCTTCGGGCGTGCATAATGTTTTATTAATATTAATTGGTATGCTTAAAAACAACCAAAATACAACGTTATAGTGTTGGTTTCATAGGTCATTAGTTAATATCATTAATATCTTTAACAATACTTGAAATAAGTTCATTTAAAGAGTTGATTGGTACGCTAATCTTATCTAATACTTCTTTGTTAATTTCATCGCACTCATTTTCGTAATTAAATATATTAGAAAGCCCCATAATGGTTACAATTGGCGCCCGCACATTATGCGAAAAAGACCAAGCTATTTTTTCTAGCTTTATATTTTTATTTTCAAGAATTTCCTGATGATTTTGTACGGCCAATTCAGCATTTTTTCTGTCGGTAATATCATACCTAATAGTAATAAATCTGGTAATTTCACCCTTATCGTTAATAGATGGCACTATTGTGGATTGCACCCAATAAAAAGAGCCGTCTTTTGCTTTATTCTTTACTTCTCCTACCCATATTTCTCCTGCCTTAATGGTAGTCCACAAATTCTTCATAAATTCTTTGGAGTGGTAACCCGAATTTAAAATTCGATGGTCTTTCCCTATTAACTCTTCTTTGGAGTATTGCGAGAGTTCGGTGAATTTGTCATTTACATACGTAATCCTTCCTTTTTTGTCTGTGTAGGCAAGAATTGCTGACTGGTTAAGTGCAACTTTAATATTATGGTTTTCTTCGAGGCTTAATTTTAGGTTATTTTCGCGCCTTTTTCTTTCTGTAATATCTCTCCAAACGGTATGAATAACTTCAGAAGCAGGTTTTTTAGAAATGGCGGTAAGCAAAATTTCAACCGGAAAAACTTCGCCATTTTTTTTAATGTGCATCCATTCAAACCGGTGTGCACCCTTTTCTAATGCCAAATCAATCATTTTATTTGCTTTATCTACCGAGTTTTCACCATCGGGTTGTAGAGGTGGAGACAGCTCTGATGGGTGGGAGTTTAAAAATTCTTCTTTTGAACCATACCCTAACATATCAATAGTTGCTTGGTTACACTCTGTAAACTTTCTATTTTCTAGCAGCAAAATAGCATCTCCTGATTTTTCAAATAGCTCTCTAAATTTCTTTTCGCTCTCTTTTAAATCTCTGCTCTTTTGCTCTATTTCCAGTTTTAATAATTTCTCTTCGGTAATATCCTGTAAAGAGCCATATAGGCGAATATGTTTGCCGTCTTTCTGCTCTGGTTTTCCAATGATTCTAAACCAAAGTGCTTTTCCTTTTACAGTAAATGCCTGAACGGTAATATCAAATCCTGTTCCTTCTAAAACAGCTTTTTTTGTAATGTCATAAACCTTTTTTGCATTTTCGCCTTCTTTAAAAAACTTAATGGATGTTTCCCAACTTGGTTTATAGGTTAAAGGCGCCTCCATTATTTCTTTGATGGTATCGCTCCAAAAAAATGCCATTGTTTCTACATTAAGCTCCCACGAACCTATTTTAGCCAAAGTGTTTGTCTCATTTAATACACTTTTTAACTTATTTAGCTGAAGATTATTTTTTATAAGCTTTTTATTTTGTTTAGCGGACTCTTGCATTAACTGATAATAATAAACGATACTTAATGCAGCACTCCATATAGTAAAAATTGAAATCGTTCTGTTAAAAATAACTTTCCAAAGTTCTCCCCCATCTGGGGAATTATGGTAGCCTACCAATACCAAAATGGAGGCAAGTGCAGCAAATAAATAAGTTACTTTTCTATTATTAGTCTTAACTGTAATTAGTATTGGTACAGCATATACTACTCCAAATGCTATCCCTAGGGGTAGCATCAGGTCAAACACAAAGATTAATGCTATAAGAATAAAAGTTAGGTAAATATATGGTGCAGTTGTTCTATTATTTTCCATGTATATTGTTTAGCCAATTAAGTACAAGAGAATTTTATTCGTGCAAGTCAAACATCTTTTATCCAATTCAAGCGTTAATGCTTTTATCCTATACCTGCCAGCAAGGCATGCTTTTTTTTAAAACTCCATAGCCACACTAGTGTAGCATTTCGCATCGTCTAGAAAAATATAGGCAACTTATACGACACCATACACTTGACTTAACATGCGAGGGCATTCCCCTAAGTTAGAGAGTATTTTCTCAAATAAGCATCAAAGTTAAAGTTTTTTTTGGCGCATAAATAACTTAAAGGTGGCCACTAACCCTATTAGCCATTATATTTAGCCCCTGCCCATTAAGGCTAACTGTTTTTAAAAATTCCAATCGGAGTTTATGAACAAGCACTGTTTAAGGGGGGTAGGGCTAAAGGGGTAAAACCTTATTTTGCTTTTTTGTTTTCATTGCTTTTAAAAAATCAATTAACTACTTTTGCACTCCAAAATAATAATAAATAATGAACAATTACGAGACGGTATTCATTCTTACTCCCGTTTTATCTGACGATCAGGTAAAGGATGCTGTCAAAGGGTATGCAAAAATACTCAAAGACAGTGGTGCAAAGATTGTAAATGAAGAAAATTGGGGCTTAAAAAAATTAGCTTACCAAATTGGTCACAAATCAACTGGCTTTTATTGCCTAATTGAGTTTGATGCCGATGGTGGAGCTATTGCTAAGCTTGAAACTGAGTACAAACGAGATGAGCGAATTATGCGCTTTATGACAATTTCATTAGACAAACACGCAGTTAAATATAATGAAAAAAGACGCAAAGGTGCTTTTAAGAAAAAGAAAAAAACTGAGGAGGCAGCAGCAAAATGACCCTACAAAACGAACCAATAAACAGACAGGATATTAAGCCTAAGTACTGTAGATTTAAGAAAAATGGCATCAAATATATTGATTATAAAGATCCTGATTTTTTAATGAAATTTGTAAACGAGCAAGGTAAAATTTTGCCTAGACGACTTACTGGAACAAGTATTAAATTTCAGAAAAAAGTAGCTCAAGCCATTAAACGAGCACGTCATATGGCTATTTTACCTTATACTGGAGACTCTTTAAAGTAACAGAACAATGGAAGTTATATTAAAATTAGACATACCAGGAATAGGCTATAAGTACGATACAGTTACTGTAAAGCCCGGATACGGAAGAAATTTTCTGATTCCGCAAGGACAAGCAATTTTGGCTAATAAAAGCAATCGTAAAATGATTGACGAAAACATTAGACAAGCTGCTCACAAAGCGGAAAAGATGAAAAATGATGCCCAAGAGCTAGCCAATGGTTTAGAAGCATTAACAATTAAGATTGGAACAAAAGCAGGCGAAAATGGAAAAATTTTTGGTGCTGTAACTTCTAATCAAGTAGCAGAAATATTTAAAACCAATGGGTTTGATATAGATAGAAGAAGGATTTCTTTTAAAGGCGAAATTAAAACAGTTGGCGAGTACGAAGCTAAGGTTGATTTACATAGAGAAGTAAAAGCAGCAATTAACTTTTCGGTAGTAGCGGAGTAAATTAATAAAACAATACTTACTAAAAGGCTCTCCGTTAACTAACGGAGAGCCTTTTTTTATTCCTATTTTTACAACCATTATGCAATTTAGAACCCAACTACCCGCTAGCAAAAATAGTTTACCTATTAAAATAGGAGATAGATTCATAACCTTAGGTTCTTGTTTTGCCAACTCAATGGATGAAAAGTTAAAGTCTTCCAAATTCGAAACTTTAAATAATCCGCTTGGCATTTTATACGACCCACGCTCTATTGCACGAGTCTTAAACTTTGCCCTTACTGGCAACCGACCCGATAATCAAACCTATATTAATACGGGCAATGAAGTGGTAAATCTACTGGCACATTCTAATATGAATGGCAACAGTATAGAGGACTCTAAAGCAAAAATTAACACGCAGCTTAGCAAGCTACGCATTGCTTTAAAAGAAGCCAACTGGCTAATAATTACCCTTGGCACCTCTTGGGTATATTACCAAAACAGCACAGGCTTGCAGGTAGCCAACTGCCACAAAATTGCGCAGAAAGAATTTACAAAAGAACTGTTAGCCTTTGAACGAACCAAACTTGTGTATGATAACCTTTTGGAGTTTTTAAAAGAAGTTAACCCGAGCCTGCAAGTTATAATTACGGTAAGCCCTGTGCGGCATACCAAAGACAGTTTACCTTTGAACAGCCTTAGTAAATCACATTTGTTTTTACTAAGCCATTATTTAGACCAAACCTACAAACAGGTAAGCTATTACCCTGCTTACGAGCTTTTAATAGATGATTTACGCGATTACAGGTTTTATAAACAGGATATGATTCACCCCACAGCGCAAGCGGTTGAATATATTTGGCAACATTTTTTGCATTCTTATGTTGAGGATGAAACCTTAAAGGTACTGGCTGAGTGGAATGCATTGCAAAAAGCAATTAATCATAAACCTTTTGATGCTAACTCTGAAAAACATCAGAAATTTATTTTATCAACCATTGCTAAACTTGAAAAAATAAGCATAAAAATTAATGTGGTTAAAGAAATTGAATTGTTAAAGAAGCAAATATGTTATAACTAATTACCGTCCGCCTATAACCCATTTGCAACTATTCATCCGTATTAAGTATAAAATTATTTTTAAGCCTTCAAGTTGGTCAAATATATGAATTATATATACAAAAAAAAGGTCAGCAATAATGCTAACCTTTTCTAATTTTAAAGCTATTTATAGCACAAAAACTTCTTTATTTATCCCACCATACTGCAGTAGAGAGTGTATTAGGACCTGCAGCATCAAGATTTCCTCCATTAGTACCGTCTTCTGTAACGGGATATAGCATTCTCAAAGGAATAGAAGATTCAAAAGCTCCTGATCCTGGAGCTAATGTAGGAAAATCTAATCTTCTCCATTCTGCATAAGCCTCAACACCATTCGTATATAAAGCTACCCATTTTTGCTCAGCTATAGATTCTAATTCTGTTGCTAAACTAGTAGCATCATAAGCAACATCAGGCTCTGTAAGATATGCTGCTGCTGCGGCTACATCAACACCCCACTGATTCATAGAAGCAGTAATAGCTGACTCATAAGCGGCTTGAGCACTACCTGAAACCCATCCTCTTGCAATAGCCTCTGCTCTAAAGAACTCTATTTCAGCTATACTAATCAAATAGGCAGGAGCCGTAGGATTATTCTCAATATTTTCGTGAATATCTGAAGTGCCATTTTTAAGTGCAAATGCACCGCCATCATTTAGTCCGTAAGGCATTCCTATAATATCTGTCCCACCTGGTGCTGGACTGGCATACATAGCAAGCCTTGGGTCATTATTAGATAACATTTGATTAACAAGTATTTCAGATATACGAAAATCATCTCTTGTGCTTATTACTCTATCTTGATAAAACGGATTGGCTAAATCCTGATTTGCTCCATCAAAAATAAACATAACATCACTAGAAGGTAGGGAGGCACCTAGCGCGGTACTTACTGTACTTTGAGCCAAAGTGCTATTAGCCTCTGAAATTCTCATTCCCATTCTTAATAACAAGGCATTACCAAAGTTTCTCCAATCTGCCATATTACCATCAAAAAGAATATCTCCAGATGCAAAACCATCTGCAGAAACATCAATAGAATTTACAGCAACAGTAACTGTGCTAATCATTCCAGCATATATATCAGCCTGATTATCGTATGCAGGTGCTGGGTACTCTGAAGGTTGAAAAGCTTGAGAATAAGGAACATTTCCCCACAAATCAGTAACCATTTGAAAACTGAATGAACGGAAAATATCTATTACGGCTAATTTATTAGCTTTGATATCCGCAGGTATTGTTTCATCCTCCTCGATAAGCTGTCTTGCTGCAACTAAATCATACATGCCTCCCTGAGGAGCAGAAGTTACATCCCAACCTGCGTATAAATTACCCCATCTAAAATCAAAATTGGCTTGCGCAAAATTATAATTCTGTTCTTCTGTGTACTCATTTTGAGCCATGTGCTGAACCATTAGTTCACCAAATTCAAAATTCAAATCCCGATCCCAATAAGAATAGGTCAAATTAAACAAGGCATTTGTAAGCAAGTTTTCTGGTGGAACTGATATGGGAGAATTTGGATCTGTATTTAGTTCATCAAAATCTCTTTCACACGAGGAGAATAACACTAAAAAGGCAACAGCTCCAATAAGTTTATATTTATTTAATAATTTCATGATTTTTTTTTTAATGATCATAATTTAAATCCAATATTAAATCCCCAAGACCTTGTGGAAGGTACCTGCGCATTTTCTAATCCTTGTCTGTTACCTGTTCCTGTAACAGCTTGTGGGTCTAAATAAGGGAGATTACTACTTAGTATAGCTAAGTTTCTCCCAAAGAAAGATACTCTAAGGTCTCTGATGGGCCAGTTTTCTATGAGCTTGTTAGGCAAAGCATAAGCCAATGAAACTTCTCTTAGTTTTATAAAACTTGCATCATATACATTAGGGCTTGCTACACGCCAATACCCTTGAAAGTACTCTTGTGCAGGTATCCTTGTTGTGTTTGCAGAGCCATCATCATACACACCCTCAAACAAATAGCCTTGTGCTCGTATATCAACGCCTCCCTGAGTTACTGTTTCCGGAGTCATTCCAGAGTAGTTCGCCCATTGTAAAGAAGTGGAATGGATAATTCCTCCTCCTTGAAAATCAAAAAGTGCGCTTAAAGTAAAACCTTTCCAAGAAAATGTGTTTCTCAAACCTCCAGTAAAATCTGCAATAGCTGAACCAAGATATGTTCTATCATCTTCAGCTATAGGATATCCATCTTCATCTACAAGGGGTTGTCCATTTTCATGTTTTTTCCAATCTTGCCCATAAAGCCCCATATAAGACTCTCCTTTTACAATTCTCAAATCTGCAGCCCAAGTACCTCCCATAGTAATTTCATCAATCCCATCAGCTAAAGAAACAACTTCATTATTATAAGTAGCCATATTAAGACCAATATTCCATTGGAAGCCACTCAAGTCCAAAACAAGTGCATCAACCATCAGCTCAATGCCGCTGTTTCGCATTGCCCCTGCATTTACCCACTTAGCACTATATCCTGTTGTAGCAGAAGAAGCTACCGACATGATTTGATCATCTGTTGTTCGATCATAATATGTAAAATCAAATCCTACTCTATTATCTAAAAATCTGGCTTCTAATCCAAATTCTATCTCAGTTGTCAACTCATTTACCAAGTCAGGATTGTTTCTTGTATCAGGAACAGAATAACGAGGGCTTGTGCCAAAATTTGGTGTAATTGGATCAAATACATCATCCAATTGATAAGGTCCTGAATCGTTCCCGGCTTGACCATAGCCAACCCTTATTTTACCAAGAGACAACCATGAAACATCTAGCACTTCGGAAAAAACAAAACTGGCGGTTACTGCTGGATATAAAAAAGAACGATCCTCTTTACTTAGTGCTGATGACCAATCGTTTCTAGCCATTATATCTACGTAAAAGGTATTTTTATATCCGAAAGAACCAGTAAAATAAACCGAATTAATAGCTTTTTCTGATGCAAAAGTATTCAGGTTAGGAGCCTGAATTGAGTTGCTTAGATTGAAAAAACCTGCTAAAGCTAACCCTCCTACTGTTTCATTAAAAATGCTATTAAAACTTTGTTTCATCCTATTTCCACCCAGCATCGCACTTATCGATATATCATTAATTGTTTTGTTATAGGATATTCTAGCATCATAATTCATTTCCGAAAAATGGCGTGTAACTTCTCTATACTCTGATTGATCAACACCTCCTGGCGCAATTCCTTCAAAAGCCTGAGAAGAATACCCATCTCTCATTATTTTACCTCCAACAGATATATTATCCGTGATTTTATAAGTGAGATCTATGTTTCCAAAAAATCTATTTCGTACATCTTCCTGAAGGTTTTTCTCTCTTACCCAATATGGATTATCAAAATAATTCGGAGCTGGGTTGTAATCAGTTAGTTCACCAGTCCCATCGGTTGTAATACCTATAGCATTCCAAGTTTGTTGTGTCCCGTCAGCTAATGTGAAGTCCTTCAACCTGTCTGTATCTAATTGAACCTGATACCACTGTAAAAAGGCCTGCATAGGGTTTTTATTGTCGTAACCTGTGACATTTCTACCAGTAGTACTAGCATTTACGTAAGAACCTGAAAAGCTTGCCGTTAATTTATCAGACAATTTTTGTGTGGCTGAAAAAGTAATCGTATTTCTTTTTAAATTAGAATTAGGCAAAGTTCCATCCTGATCTAAATTTGTGAATCCTAAGCGAAAAGAGCCAGTATCATTGGCTTTTGATAACGAAATTGAATTATTCCTAGTAATGCCTGTTTCAAAAAAATCTTTATAGTCATTATCAGGAGCAACCCAAGGGCGTACTTCTTTATAGTTAGGAGAATTAGGATCCCATGAATCCCAATGTCTTACATTTACATTTGGGTCATATTTAGGACCCCAAGAACCATCCTTACCATATGCTGGTGCAAGGTAACTTGTCCCATCTTGGGTAAATTCATTAAATCCAGATGTTGTAGGATATGCAGCTCCTCCACCATATTCTCTCTGATGATCAACCATTGCATAAGGATCATCAAAGGTTAAAGTAGAATTAATTTCAATCCCTATTCCCTTACTTTTCGAACCTTTTTTGGTAGTAATCACAATAACACCGTTACTCCCTCGGGAGCCATAAATGGCAGTAGCTGCTGCCCCTTTCAATACAGTCATAGATTCTATATCAGCAGGGTTAATATCCGAAGCTGAATTACCATAATCATAAGACCCGCCTCCGAAACCTCTTTGCTGTGAGGAAGTTGCGAAATTTCTATTATCAATTGGAACACCATCAACTACAAACAAAGGCTGATTTTCACCTGTTAAGGAGTTAACACCCCTGATTGTAATTCTAGAAGATCCGCCTAGTGCACCTGCACTACCTTGAATCTGCACTCCGGCTACCTGACCCTGAAGTGCATTAACTATATTTACCTCATTTGTCCTTTGAACATCTTCACCAGAAACTTCTTGCACAGAGTATCCTAATGAGGCTTTCTCTCTTGATATTCCCAAAGCTGTAATAACAACCTCTCCTAGTTGTTGTACATCAGAAGCCATTTGTAAATCAATTACGCTGCGGCTACCAATTTCAACTTCTTGGGCTTCTAATCCAATAAATGAGAACACCAAGATTCCTCCTTCTTCAGGTACCGTTATTTTAAAGTTACCGTTCGCATCGGTAACTCCTCCTTGCGTGGTTCCTTTCACCACTACATTAACTCCAGGCAAAGTAGATCCATCATCCGAAGATGTAACCTTACCCGATACTGTACGGTCTTGAGCGAACGACATGGATGTAGCCATGAGTAAACTCAAGCCGAATAGTAAAACTTTTTTCATGCTTTTTTGTTTAGATTGAACATAAATTTACTTTTCAACACTCTAAAGTTAGATATATTTACTAAATATAATATATTTAATGTCACTTATTTTTGCCGTATTTTTTATGTATTTAACCTACTACTAAAATAACAGTAGGGACAAACATTCAGCAACAAAATGTAGACACCATTAATAATCTTTTACTAACTCTGTTCATACCTTTGCATCGCTTGCGCTAAAACTAAATTCGTACTAGCTTTGATTAATGGTAAATTCCACAGAAAATTTATTTGAGGCAAGCAGTAGAACTACCTATTTTGCAACTGTTATTCTTCCGGTACCCATACCAAAACTTTTTACGTACAGAGTGCCATTTGCCCTTAATGATATGATTGCCGAAGGCCAAAGAGTAGTTGTACCATTTGGGCAACGCAATGTACTAACCGGCCTCGTAAAATCTATTGGAGAAACACCGCCAACCAACTACGAAGCCAAGTTAATTATTGATGTGTTAGACGACACGCCTGCCTTTAATGGGCACATGCTTCGGTTTACCGACTGGATGGCCTCCTATTATATGGGCAACCCTGGGGATGTGTTAAATGTAGCCCTGCCAGCAGGGTTAAAAGTAAGCTCAGAGTCGCTGGTGCAACTTAACCCAAGTTTTGTTGCAAAGGATAATTTGGCTACAGACGAATTTATTATAATAGATTATTTAAGCAACCACGAGTACATTGCTTACCAAGAAATACAACATATTATTGGCAAAAAGAGCATAAGCAAACCCATTAAATCCCTCCTTTCTAAAGAAGCCATTATTTTATTCGATAAAATCAAAGAGCGGTATTCACCCAAAAAAGCAATATTTATTAGGTTAAAACAAGGTCTTTTAGAAACGGACACTGAACTGCAGCAGGTTTTTGGTTGGCTCTCGAAAAAGGAAAAACAACAAAATGCCCTTCTCGCATATCTTAAATTACTGCCCGTACTCGAAAACAAATCATTAAACACCCGTGGGATAAAAAAGCAAACATTACTTGCAGAGGGCTGTTCGGCTTCCTCCTTAAAAACACTCGAAAAAAATGGCATTTTTGAAACGTTTGAAGTGATTGAATCAAGGTTTGATGCGCATTTACAAACCGAAGATTCTTTACCACTATCTAAACTACAGGAAGAAGCCCTCTCAGCAATTTATAGTGAGTTTGAACAAAAACAAACGGTTTACCTCCACGGAATTACTGGCAGTGGAAAAACCGAAATTTACATTGAACTCATCAAACAAGTGCTTGCAAGCGGAGAGCAAGTACTCTTTTTGGTACCCGAAATAGCCCTAACAACCCAATTAGTGATTCGCCTCAAAAAAATATTGGGTAGTAAAGTGGGCGTTTATCATTCCCGGTTTTCTGATAACGAACGGGTTGAAGTTTGGCAAGGAGTTAAGCAAGGGCGTTATGATTTTGTGATTGGTGTTAGATCTTCCCTCTTTTTGCCCTTTGATAATTTAGGCCTAATTATTATTGATGAAGAGCACGAGCCAAGCTATAAGCAAATGGATCCTGCCCCCAGGTATCATGCACGCGATGCTGCTTTAATGCTGGCATATATTCACCATGCCAAAGTGCTTATGGGTTCTGGCACACCCTCGGTAGAATCCTTTTACCTAACCCAACAAGGCAAGTATGGATTGGTTTCGCTTACCGAGCGGTTTGGAGAATCGATTTTACCCAACATTAGCACAGCCAACATTGCAAAGGAAAAAAAGAAAAAAACGATGAAAGGCTATATTTCGAGCCAGCTATTTGAAGCAATAGAACATACGTTGGCAGCTAATAAGCAAGTAATCATTTTTCAGAACAGGAGAGGTTATGCCCCATATATGAATTGCACTGTATGTGGGTGGACACCCCATTGCCATCATTGCGATGTAAGCCTAACCTACCACATGTACAAAAATGAGCTCAAATGCCATTATTGTGGCCATACAGAACTGGTGCCCACAGCCTGTAACGAATGTAGCTCAACAGATATTAAAACTAATAATTATGGCACTGAGCAACTGGAAGAAAGTTTGCAACTGCTTTTTCCGCACAAAAAGGTGGCTCGCATGGATCAGGATACCACCAAAGGAAAGTATAGCTTTGATAAATTGATTGAAGATTTTTCGAACAAGCAAATAGATATTTTAGTGGGTACGCAAATGGTAGCCAAAGGGCTTGATTTTGAAAATGTGCAGCTTGTTGGCATATTTGATATTGACCGAATGATTCACTTTCCTGATTTTAGATCGGCAGAAAGAACTTATAATTTGGCCACTCAGGTAGCAGGTCGTGCAGGTAGGCGCAAGACCCAAGGTGAAGTTATTATTCAAACAATGAACCCTGCTCAAAACTTAGTAAAGTACATTATCAGCCAAGATTATGAGGCCTTTTATACCACTGAAATTGAAGAACGGAAATTATTTAAATACCCTCCATTTGTACGAATAATTAAACTAATAATAAGGCATAGAGACGAACCAATAACTGCTAATGCCGCAAGAGTATTGGTCGAACAACTGAAGGAAAACATTCCCAATCAAATGGTCTATGGGCCCGTGCAGCCAGCAATTTCTAAACTAAGAAATAAATATTTACAGGAGGTGCTCATTAAAATAAGTAGAAAAGAACCCAATTTAAACAACGTTAAAATTAACATTTGGAAAAGTGCACAACAAATTATTCTTACCAAAAACTTTAAAGGGGTGCAGGTACTTTTTAATGTTGACCCTGTTTAACTCGCTTTATGCAATAGGTTTCGTTAAGAAAAGAGAACGCATCTAATTTGCATTCACGCTAAATAAACTTGGTTTTACGTGCCAGTTTTTCGATGAATTTCTTATCCATAAGCTTTGAGGATTCTAAAATTAAAATAGTTGTATTTTTAGCCGTACTCCTGTATTTTGAGTCTTTTTTCTCCTTTATAACCTGTACCTTTGGGTCACAAAAAAGGCGATTGCAATACAAAAACACTGCCCTTTTATTTTATTAAAATAGAATATAAAAACAAAAAAATAGTAAGAATTTTAACCGAGTTCTGCACCTTAACCAATAATGCGCTTGATTATAGCTAGGAGTTTTTTTTAACCTGGCAACTATGGTCTGCAAGGCATGGGAAATGCTATTGCAATTAAGTGCTAGAACCAGAAAAATATCACTTTAGTATTATACTTACCAACTTTCTCTGCTATGAAATACCTCTTATTTTTTTTGTTAATTATAGTTGGGTGTAAACAAAATACACTTATTAATACGCAAGTTTCGGTCGAAACAGCAGCTAAAGAAATTAAAGGCACACTTGTTAATAGTACCAAACAACTAGAGAAGCCTTATGTAATCTTAATTTCGTTAGATGGGTTTAGGTATGATTATGCCGAGCGTTATGGTGCTGCCAACCTGCTTAATTTTGATGTAAAGGCCGAAAAAATGATTCCGACCTTCCCCTCAAAAACTTTTCCTAACCATTATGCCATTGCAAGTGGCTTATACCCAGGTCATAATGGGTTGGTATCCAACGAGTTTTACGATAGAAACCTCGACCTAACCTATAGCATCAGCAATAGAGAAATAGTTGAAAATCCTAATTTTTATAATGGAACGCCTCTATGGGTATTGGCTAGCCAGCAAAAAATGGTAAGTGCCAGTATGTTTTGGGTAGGCAGCGAGGCTCCCATAAAAAACAAATACCCCACTTATTATTACAAATACGATGGTAGCATTAGCCATGCCGATAGGGTTAACCAAGCCATTACATGGTTACAATTACCCGAGGAAAGCAGGCCACATTTTATTACCGTTTATTTTTCGATTACAGACGATTTAGGGCATAAATTTGGACCCAATTCAAACGAAATTTCAGAAGGAGTAAACGAAATTGACCGAACTATTGGGCAGCTTATTTCAAAAGTTAATCAGCTAAACTTACCCGTTAATATAATCGTGGTTTCTGATCATGGTATGATGGAAGTTAACAGAAAAGACGTTATTTATTTGGAGGAGTTGCTTCCACATAATGTAAAATTTACGACTAGCTTTCCTGCCATGGTTTACGCTAGCAATAAAAATCAACTAGATTCGATATACCAAAAATTAATTACCGACACTACACGGTATAAGGTTTACCTTAAAAATAATTTGCCCGCTTGGTACCATTACGATGCAGCGCAAGACCGCATTGGAGATCTTATAATTATGCCTAAGGCACCGTTTACATTTGGCCGTAGATCAGAGCCTTATGCTAAGGGTACTAGCACCCATGGATACGACCCTAAATTTACACCAGAAATGGGCGCTATTTTTTATGCGAAAGGCCCTGCATTTAAAAAAGTTGATAACTTGCCTCCTTTTGAAAATATACACGTGTATCCTTTGGTAGCTGAAATACTCGGGTTAACTTATAAACAAGATTCGATTGATGGTAAAATAAAAGTACTTTCGCCCATTTTAAAATAGGCAATTATTTCCGTGAGGGATCTTTAATCATTTTAAGCTCAATTAACTTCGATTCTTCAAAGTCGATAGACATATAACCAAAAACACCACCAGATGATTCCGCTATTTTTTTAGCCGTTTCTTTAAGACTGGCATATAGTGCCACTGCATATTTTTTAGGCAATTTATCAAAAATTTCATTGGCGCTCTTTAATTTTTCAACCAATAGTTTTTGTCGTTCGGCTGTACCCGAAGGAAGGTTCGCAATCGCCATTTTAAGTTTATCCTCAAAACTTTCGTTTGCTTCTGCATAATAGGCAATTAAATCTTTACGAGCATTCCTTAATTTATCATTTGCCAAATTATTAGCTTTGTTCACTTCCCGGTTATCAATATCACCATCAGCACCTGCTATAAGTACCGCCACGTAAACAGGTAATGAAAACATAAGTTCTCTTTCAGTTTGAGATAAATGTTCGAATTCTTGAATCATAATATTAGCTAGATTAAAGCACGAAGTTAATTAGCAAATTTAAAATTACATCTCTTTACACCAATTTTTTAAAAGGTTTATTGGCAAAAAAAGCCTTTTTTTAAATGCAAAAGTTAACAGAACTTACCCGTGCATTTGTTTTTACCATATACAAATTCTAATTTTCTGTAAATATTGCCATTTTCAATTTAAAAGGATTAAAAACATCTACTATGCCCAAGACAAATACTATTAAAATTTTTGCCGTTGAAGACGACCCCGTTTATAGTAAATTTTTAAAATATGTACTCGAATTAAATCCTGACTTTGAAGTTGAACTATTTAAAAATGGAAAAGATTGTTTGGCTCAGCTTCATACATCTCCTAAAATAATCACCCTTGATTATTCGCTGCCAGACCTCTCGGGCGAAGAAATTTTAAGAAGAATAAAAGCCACAGACCCCAATATCCATGTCATCATTATTTCGGGACAAGAAAATATTTCAACCGCAGTAAACTTGCTCAAGCAAGGAGCTTACGATTATATTACCAAGGATGAAGAAACCAAAGACCGACTTTTAAACAGCCTTAATAACGCACTCAAAAACGTTAATCTAGTACAAGAAATAACCAATTTAAAAAAAGAAATTAGTGTAAAATACGATTTTGAATCGAGCATTATAGGCTCTAGCCCTGCCATAAAAAAAACATTTGAATTATTGAGCAAAGCCATAAAAACCAATATAACTGTATCCATTACCGGAGAAACAGGTACCGGAAAAGAGTTGGCTGCCAAAGCAATACATTATAACTCCGCCAAAAATAAAGGCAAATTTGTAGCTGTTAATATTGCGGCCATTCCAAAAGATTTATTGGAAAGTGAGCTATTTGGTTATGAAAAGGGTGCATTTACAGGAGCTGTAACCCGAAGAATTGGAAAATTTGAAGATGCGGATAATGGCACTTTATTTTTAGACGAAATTGGCGAAATGGACATCAATCTACAAGCTAAATTATTAAGGGTATTGCAAGAAAAAGAAGTAACAAGGATTGGTGGAAACGAAGTAATAAAAATTAACCCAAGAATAATTGTAGCTACCCATAAAGATTTAGCGCAAGAAGTAAGCGAAGGTAATTTTAGAGAAGATTTATATTACAGACTTTTAGGTTTACCCATTGAAATGCCCCCCTTAAGAGACAGAGGCAAAGACATTATTATTATAGCCAATAAAATGCTCAACGACTTTTGCACAGAAAATGACTTGAGTTGCTACTCCATTAGCAAAGAAGCCAAAGAAAAACTTTTAACTTATCCGTACCCAGGCAATGTTAGAGAGCTAAAATCTATTATTGAGCTTGCAGCAGTGATGGGTTCCGGGGAAGAAATTTCGGGGGAAGATATTTCATTTAAAGCTATTAAGGAAGATGGGAAATTAATGTTTGAAGAGCTTACTTTAAAAGAATACGAACATAGAATCATTAATCATTTTATGGATAAGTTCGACAATAACGTGCTTAAAGTTGCACGTGTTTTAAACATCGGAAAGTCCACTATTTATCGACATTTGAAAAACGACAGCAATGAAGGAGCTATCTAAGTATTTAGCAGAAGAAAAATTTTACAAAACCGTTGTAGAAGATGGGTCTGACATAATCTTTATTGTTGATTATAATGCCAATATCGTTTATCATAATCCTTCAGTAAAGCATACCATCGGGTATAATTCCTTATTTGGAAAGTGTTTTTTCGATTTTATTCACCCCAAGCTTTTAAAAAGCATAAAAAAAGCATTTAAAGAAAGCACCCATTTACCCTATAACTCCAACATCGAATTTATGTTTTTATGCCAAGATGGGACCTATAAATATTTAGAGTTTAACTCCATTAATTTAAAACATAAAGATGGCATAGATGCCTTAATTTTAGATTGCAGGGATATTTCTGGCCGAAAAAAAGACCAAGAGGAGTTAATAAAGGCTCAAAAAACCAAAGAACAATTTTTGGCTAATATGAGCCACGAAATAAGAACACCAGTAAACGGTATAGCAGGAATGGTTAACCTTTTAACCAATACTATGCAATCGAAAGAGCAGGCCAAATATTTAAATGCGATAAAGCACTCGGCCGATAATTTAAAAGTAATTATAAACGACATACTCGATTATTCAGTAATAGAATCTGGGAAAGTATCGCTGGAGTGCATTGGCTTTGATGTTGACTACCAGGTAAAGTCTGTTATTAATTCGTTAGAGCTTCAGGCATCCGAAAAAAAACTAACCATCCGCTATAATCGCAAAGCTGGCAAAGCAACTATTTTGCTCGGTGACCCCGTGCGACTTAGCCAAATTTTAATTAACCTAATTAATAATGCCATTAAGTTTACCAGCGAAGGCGAAATTAAGGTTTCGTTTTCGTGTTCTAAAAAGTCCGAAACAATGGCTACTGCTAAATTTGAAGTTGAAGATACGGGCATAGGCATTAGCCAAAACAAGCTAGAACATATTTTTGACACCTTTAAACAAGCCGATGAAAGCATTACGCGCAAGTATGGAGGAACCGGACTTGGCCTTGCCATAAGTAAGCAATTAGTTGAAATGCAAGGGGGCTCTATTTCGGTTACCAGTAAAGTTAATGTTGGCACCACGTTCTCCTTTTCTATTCCGTACACAATTGGAAGCAAGATGGATTTAATACATCAGCCAAGAGATATTGTAGAAGCCAATAAAAAGCAAAAGACTCCCAAATTCAATGGGTTAAAAGTGCTTTTGGTCGAAGATAACGACATCAATCGTTTATATGCATCTACCATTTTACGTAAATGGAACTGCATTTGCGATGAAGCAGAAAACGGAGAAATTGCGCTCGAATTGCTTAGAAAAAATGCTTATGATTTAATTTTAATGGATGTACATATGCCTGTTATGGATGGGTTAGAAGCGACTAGAATTATTCGAAAAAGCTTTCCCCTCCCCAAAAAAAATATTCCAATAATTGCCTTTACAGCCAATGCCATTAAAGGCGAAAAAGAAAATTATATAGATATTGGCATGAATGATTATATATCAAAACCATTTATACCCGATGAGCTTCATAGCCTTATTTCAAAATACTACCTAGCAACAAATGTAAATACTGATATACCCGAATTTAAGCCACCTTTTTCTGATTTATCTTACTTAAAGTCTATTTCAGATGGAAATGAAGCCTTTATACAAGAAATTACCGAAGCATTTATTAATCAAACACCTTCACTAATGGCAGATATGCAAGAAGCCATTGATAAAAAAGAGTGGGTTACCACAGGAGATTTGGCTCATAAATTAAAACCAAATTTAACCTTGCTTGGCATTAACCAAGTTATTGAGTTAACGCAGTCAATCGAAACGGATGGCAGAGCTATAAAAAACATTGACACCCTACCCAAACGGGTTACTTGTCTAACAAAAGCCATTAATCAGGCACTTAAAGAATTAAAAAAAGTGTGAGGGAATCACCTCTATTAATCGCTTGGCAGTGTAAAAGGGCGTTCATCAAGTATTTTTACTAGCTTATTCCTAATTTTAAGAATGTGCTCGTTGCTGGTATTAGTAAGTATTATAATTACACTTTTAGCACCCAATTGCCGCTCAATATACGTTCGGTAGCCCGCCAACCCTCCGGTATGAAATACTAATTTTCCATACAAATTATTACCTATCTCCCACCCATAGCCATACCTGCGCTTTTGCCCATTGGCAAGCTCCACCGGTGTGTAAGCCTCCAGCAATGATTGAGACGAGACTAACGTATTATTTTGTAAAGCATAATGCCATTTTAATAAATCAGAAGCTGTTGAAAAAATGCCGCCATCTCCATACGTAAATAAAGTATAGTCGTTAGGCTTTAATTTGGCCGTATATCCTTTTACTAAAATATCGTACTTTTTCCGCTCTGTAAGCACATAAGAATGCGTCATCTCCAACGGGGTAAATATTCGTTCTTGCATAAAATCTTCGTAAAACTGCCCAGATGCAATTTGAATAATAATGGCTAGTAATACATAGCCCGAATTGCTGTACTGGTATTTGAGTCCCGATTCAAAATTTAATTGAGTAGTATGTACAAGGGCTTTGTACACATCATTATTAGTAAAGCCGGGTTTCACGTTTAGTTTAAAATAATCCTTTACACCCGATGTATGCGTAAGCAACTGGTGCACCGTAATACTTTTGTATAAGGAAGGAATGAGCGGGAAAAATTGGCCTATTTTATCCTCATAGCTAATTTTTTTTTCTTCCACCAACATCATAATACCCATAGCGGTAAATTGTTTTGCCAGCGATGCTAGGTAAAAAGGCATTTCACCATCCAAGGGTTCTCCCGTTTCAAAATTTGCAAAACCTAAGGTATTTTCATAAATCACCTCTCCTTTATCAACTATTAATATAGAACCATTAAATTCGCCTAATTCATTATACCGAATCATTAAATCTTCTATTTGGTCTCCTTTGGTAAGCGCAAAAGTGGGGTCGTTACC
>JALSJD010000245.1 GCA_026989535.1 Cyclobacteriaceae bacterium | reverse complement strand
AGGCACACTCGATAAAGGTAAAATTCGAAAAGTCTTGTTCTCCAAACGCAGAATGTTTAAAAGTACAATTATTATATTCTCCTTGGGCTAAGGTTTCTAGCTTTTCAAAAAGTTGGTTATCTATCAAAGTCATTAATCAAAGGTAAATAAAAATGGTTGCAAGTTTACTCTAAGAAACTCTGTGTTTCTTTAACCCTATTATAAATTTAACATAACTCACGGTTTAACCCGTGGGCTGTGTTAGCAAACTAAACTACAGAAACCGTTTTAATGGTTTTAACCTCCCTTATACATAAAAATGTAACAGCCTCTAAACAAGTCTGTTACATTTTGTGCTTGCAGCCACCTTCAAGTTTAATCAAGGCGGAAAACTGTATTCTTGCTAACTGATGTTACGCAAAAACAAAATAAAGACCGTCATTCCTGCGCAGGCAGGAATGACATAAGTGGGTTTTGCGTAACACCAGTTAGTAAAAGAAAGAAGCCGTGCCTTCTTGGGGACTGAATAATTCATGAATCTTCGTTATGAGCATTTCAAGTAGGCCAAATTTATTCCATAAAATATATCATACGAGAGTCAGATTGCTGTTATTTTTTTGGTCTGACTATCGTCCGACCTTGATTACCTTGTTAAAAAACAACTGACTTTTGTTTGCAGCTACGCTTCGTTAGGAATTATACAGGTTAGCGACTCAGTTATGCCTAATTTATTTTCTACTACAACCATTGTTCATAAAAAAAGCGGTGCTACAACTTATAATAATAAATTTAAACCACCTATTTTCGCTATTATATGGAGTTTGAAAAATACCAGGCAGCAGGCAACGATTTTATTATTATCGACAATAGGTTAGGGGTATTTCCGAAAAAGAGGCCGGTTATCGAAAAATTATGTAGTCGAAAATTTGGCATTGGCTCTGACGGGCTAATCTTAATTGAAAACTCAACCAATAGCGAATTTGAAATGGTATTTTATAACCCGGATGGATCTCAAAGCCTTTGTGGTAATGGGTGCAGAGCTGCCATTCGGTTTGCAGAATCTTTAAAATTAACAGCAGAACCTACCTCCTTTAATGCTTTTGACGGACTACACAAAGCCGTTATTAAAGGTAAAACAATCAACCTTCAAATGGCCAACGTACAAAATGGCAGAGAACTGGAAGGTGGCATTTTTCTTGATACTGGCTCACCACATTTTGTGCTGTTTGTTGATAATGTTCAGCAGATTAATGTACTAAATGAAGGAAGAAAATGGCGTAATTCAGGACTCTTTGGCAGCAATGGAGCCAACATTAATTTTGTTGAAATAAAAGATAAAAACAGCTTGTTTGTACGCACCTACGAAAGAGGCGTTGAAAACGAAACGCTATCTTGTGGAACCGGAGTAACTGCAGCAGCTTTAGCAGCTTCAAGCAAAGGCTGTAAATCTCCATTAAAAATTATGACAAAAGGAGGTGTATTAAGTGTAAGTTTTGCCTCTAATACCAAAGGGTACGAAAATGTTTGGTTAGAAGGGCCGGCTGAACACGTTTTTTCGGGTACAATAGACCTTTGAGACCATTAAAAGGGTGTACATTTGCCGTTCGAAAATTTTAAATTGTAAGTAAACAATGGCTAGTTTTTTTAGCAAGACCGTTGCCAAAATTTTTGGCACAAAATCAGACAAAGATATTAAGGCAGTAATGCCCTATGTAGTTAAAACCAATGAGGTTTTTGCCACTTTGCAATCATTAAGCAATGACGAGCTTAGGGGTAAAACGGAGGAAGTTAGAACTATAATAAATAATCACCTTCAATCTATTGATGATAAAATTTCTTCGCTTCAAAAAGAAGCACTGGAGGATAAATCATTAGACGTTCATCAAAAAGAAGCCTTATTTAACCAAGTTGATAAACTTGAAGAAGAAAGAAACGAGGAACTTGAAAAAGTTTTACTCGAAGTATTGCCCACAGCCTTTGCCATTATAAAGGAAACAGCCAAGCGGTTTACCGAAAATGAAACGTTGGAGGTAACGGCTACTATGCACGATAAGCAATATGCAGCACAACATGAACACGTTGAAATAAACAACGATAAAGCCATTTGGAAAAATAGATGGCAAGCCGCTGGTGTCGAAATGGTATGGAACATGGTGCATTACGATGTGCAACTTATTGGGGGCGTTGTTTTGCACCAAGGCAAAATTGCCGAAATGGCCACAGGTGAAGGTAAAACACTAGTTTCTACACTTCCTTCCTTTTTAAATGCCTTGGCAGGCAGAGGCGTGCATTTGGTTACAGTTAATAATTATTTGGCTACTCGAGATTCGGAGTGGATGGGCCCCATTTTAGAATTTCAAGGTATTAGTGTTTCTTGTATAGATAAATATGAACCGCACTCTCCTGAGCGAGTAAAAGCCTACAAAGCAGGCGTAGTTTATGGCACTAATAATGAATTTGGGTTTGATTATCTGCGAGATAATATGGCCAAAGAGCAGGATGATTTAGTGCAACGTAAGCATCATTTTGCGATGGTAGATGAAGTGGATTCGGTATTGGTGGATGAAGCCAGAACGCCATTAATTATTTCTGGCCCAATACCCAAAGGGGATGAACATGAGTTTTACGATCTTAAACCACGCATCCAAAAACTGGTAGATGCCCAAAAAAAAGTGGTACACCAATACCTGTTAGATGCTAAAAAGCTGTTAGCTGATACCCAAGAAAAAGAAGGTGGGGTAGCATTATTTAGGGCTTACCGTGGTTTACCTAAAGATAAACCGCTAATTAAATTTTTGAGCGAATCTGGCATCAAACAAGTTCTTCAGAAAACGGAGAATTTTTATATGCAAGACAACTCTAAAATGATGCCAGAGGCCGATGAACCTCTCTATTTTACAATTGACGAAAAGCATAATAGCATTGACTTAACCGAAAAAGGCATTGACCTTATTACAGGCGAAGGCGAAGACCCTCAGTTTTTTATTCTACCGGATATTGGAGAGGAAGTTTCGAAATTAGAAAAAGAGGAAACACTTTCTGCCGAAGAAAAAGTAAAGAAAAAAGATCAGGTAATTCAAGATTATTCCATCAAAGCACAACGAATTCATTCGGTAAACCAACTATTAAAAGCATTTACACTATTTGAAAAGGATACCGAATACATTCTTGATGATGGTAAAATTAAAATTGTAGATGAGCAAACCGGCCGTGTAATGGAGGGTCGTAGATACTCCGATGGCCTACACCAAGCCATTGAAGCCAAAGAAAATGTAAAGGTGGAAGATGCTACCCAAACCTACGCAACTATTACGCTTCAAAATTACTTTAGAATGTACCATAAACTATCGGGTATGACGGGTACAGCCGAAACCGAAGCAGGAGAATTATGGGAAATTTATAAACTGGATGTGGTGGTAATACCCACCAATAGAAATATTATTAGAGATGATGCTGAAGACAAAGTTTATAAAACCGTTCGAGAAAAATTTAATGCCGTTGTTGATGAAATAGTTGAGTTAACGAGTAAGGATAGACCCGTACTGGTAGGTACAACTTCTGTTGAAATATCAGAATTGGTAAGTAGAATGCTTCAACTCAAAAAAATTAATCATCAAGTACTTAATGCCAAGCAACACCAGCGAGAGGCTGATATTGTGGCTGCTGCGGGTAAGCCCGGTACAGTAACCATTGCCACCAACATGGCGGGTAGAGGTACGGATATTAAGCTTGCTCCTGAATCGAAACAGGCAGGAGGGCTTGCAATTATAGGCACCGAAAGGCACGAATCGAGAAGGGTGGACAGGCAGTTGAGAGGTAGAGCCGGTCGGCAAGGAGATGTGGGCTCATCTCAATTTTTTGTTTCGTTAGAAGACAACCTTATGAGGTTGTTTATGCCCGAGCGCATTGCCAAATTAATGGATAAAATTGGCTTGGAAGAAGGAGAGGTTATTCAGCACTCTATGATTACCAACTCCATTGAGCGTGCTCAGAAAAAAGTAGAAGAAAACAACTTTGGCATTCGTAAACGTTTGCTAGAGTACGATGATGTAATGAACTCGCAACGTGAAGTAATTTACACCCGTAGGAAAAACGCACTAAATGGTGAGCGTTTAGAACTGGATATTCTTAATATGATTTATGACACCTGTGATGACATTGTGCTTAATCATAAAGGAATCAATGATTTTGACGGATTTAAGCTAACATTACTTAGCACATTACAAATTGATTTGCCTATTACAAAAGAAGAATTTGCAGAAATTGATGAAGTAGCGCTTACCGAAAAAACCTATGATGCAGCGTTAGAGCATTATAAACGAAAAAATGCTGGCATAGCCGAAAAATCGCTCCCTATTCTTAAAGACATTCAAAAAACAAGAGGCGCAACGGTAAAAAACATTTTAGTGCCATTTACCGATGGTAAAAAACAAATTGGGGTAAGTGCAGATTTGGCCAAATCGGTAGAAACCGAAGGTGTTGAATTAATTAATGCCATGGAAAAAATGATTGTTCTGGCCATAATTGATAATTTATGGAAAGAGCATTTGCGTGAAATGGATGACTTAAAACAATCGGTTCAAAATGCTGTGTACGAGCAAAAAGACCCTCTTTTAATTTATAAATTTGAAGGGTTTAACCTCTTTAAATTATTTATTGCCAAGCTTAACGAAGACACCATTTCATTTTTAATGAAGGCCGAAATTCCGGTACAAGAAGCCAATGAAGTGCAGGAAGCACGATCGCAGCGGAGGCAAAAATTAAACGAGCAAAAAGACGAAAGCAGGTCTGCCTTAAGCGATGGCCGCCAAGCGCACGACCCAAGTAGAGCTCCTCAAAAGGTGGAGCCAGCTAAAACTCAAAAAATTGCGAGCCGAAACCAGCGAGTTACTGTTCAATATGCCAATGGAACGGTTAAAAAAGAGGTAAAATTTAAAGTAGTGGAAGAAGATGTAAGGCAAGGTAATTGTGTTATTATTGAAAGCTAATGCGTGGCAGTAATTCCATATTAATAGCTTTAGTGCTCAGTGCAAGTATTGCTTGTGTTACTGGTATAAAATCAAACAAAGCAAGATCTGCTGCTGCTTATTCAGAAGACCTTGCTGCCTATTTGCCACCAGAGCCAGTAGATACTACGGCTGAAATAGCAACAAATGAACATACCATTATTATTGATTCAACGTTTTTTATTACCGCTCGGCTCGATGCTGCACTAGCCTTGGTAAATAGCTATAACACCACTAAAACGCATTATATCGAAGGGCTAACTATTCAGCTCTATTCTGGTAACGATAGGTCTAGCGCGAAAGAAGTGCAGCTTAAAGCCTTTCGTCATTTTCCTGACAGCAACCCCAAACTAATATTTGACCAGCCTAATTATAAGGTAAGAATGGGGAGTTTCTATACACAATTAGAAGCCTATCCAGTGTATAAATCGGTGCAGTCAAAGTTTTCCAAGGCCATTCTTGTGCCTACTCGAATTCCGGTTTCCAATAAATAATTATTATTTTAGTGTATGGCAGACTACAAAAAATTATTGAGCTTTTTAAAAGTAGATTCTATTTTTGATGACTTAATTGCCATTGTTGAAGCTAAAGTTGAGCTGTTAAAAATTGAGCTTAAAGAAGAAGCGGCAAAAGCAGCCACTAAAATTATAAGTGCTATTTTTTTAGGCATTATGGTGTTTCTTATTGTAATCTTTTTAAGCATAACCATAGCCACTTTATTAAATGAATTACTCAACAGCCACTTTTTGGGTTTTGCCATTATTACTGGCTTTTATATACTATTACTGGTAGCCTTTAAACTGTTTAAAATTGGCAAAAAACTCGAAATTTTTATAGAGGCCTCCTTAAATAACCTACATACTGAGGAAGAGGAGGTTAGTGATGAAGAATAACCTTGAAGAATTAAAAGCAGCAAGGAGAAAAGAGCTGTTGGCCATTCTTGAGCATAAGAAAAAGGAGCTCCAAAAACATGTGGAAGAAAGTGCCAACAAATCGATTGATGCTGGCAAAGGCTTATTGGCTATTGGCGCAGGAGTGCTATTGCTCTATACAATATTCGACCGCTTCTTAGAGTCAAAATTTAGAGTTCAGCAGGTTAATAGTGAAACACCTTCCAGTAAATCTTCGTCTAACAAACTTTTATACCCCATTTTTTCTATGCTGTTACAGCAGGGCACAAGCCTATTATTTGATGCAAGCCAAAAGAGATTGGTGGATTATTTAAAAATAAAAAAAACCAAGAATGAACGTTTATCAGCAAGTATTTCTACCAAAAAATAAATCCTTTGCTGTTTTAATTGACCCTGATAAAGTTACTCCAAATCAGGCAAAAGCATTAATCGAGCAGGTTAACTCCATTAATGAAATTAGCGCATTATTAGTAGGAGGCAGTCTCGTGGGCGATGATAGTACTGAAAAATTGATACAGTTTATTAAAACTGTTTGTCATAAACCAATCATTTTGTTCCCTGGCAATGTAAACCAAGTTTGCAAAGCCGATGCCATTCTATTTTTAAGCCTTATTTCCGGTAGAAACCCTGAGTACTTAATTGGGCAGCATGTAATAGGAGCCCCGTTAATTAAAAATTTAGGAATGGAGGCTATTGCCACTGGGTATATGTTGGTTGGCGAATCATCAAGCACATCGTATGTAAGTAATACAACTCCATTACCTGCCACTAAACCCGACTTAGCGCAAGCCACAGCCATTGCAGGAGAAATGCTAGGCAACGCACTCATTTATATGGATGCAGGCAGTGGTGCCCATAAGCCTATTTCTGAAGAAATAATTAAAGCCGTAGCTCAGGCTATATCAGTTCCATTGATTGTTGGAGGAGGAATTCGCTCGTATGAAGATGCAAAAAAGGCCCTCATTGCTGGAGGCCATTGTGTTGTTATAGGAAACGCTGCCGAAAGCAACTCGGCTATTTTATACGAAATTGCCAGTGCCGTTTCTGATGTAAATCAAGCCCTAGTGTTAAATTAAACCTAATCGGGTGCAGTTGATTTACTATACTTGTCATTGGCAAATATTGAAATGAATGAGTTAGAGTAACAAGTATTCTTTCAATAAATAAATTCGGTGTTTACACATTTAGTTTAGATAAAATTATTTATAATCAATCTAAACAATCAATCTTCTAGGATTATTATACTCAGTATTTTACATTAATGTAAGAATTTAAAACCTAACACTTGTATATATGAACATATCATCATACATTGGAGGCTTTTTATGGAAAAGAATTTTTAAGTTTAATAATAACAGATCCTAATATATGAAATACGGCTTTGTATTAGACAACCGAAAATGCATCGGTTGTCACGCTTGTACCGTTGCTTGTAAATCGGAGCACGATGTGCCCGTAGGTGTTAACAGAACCTACGTAAAGCAAGTAGAAAAAGGTGAGTACCCAAATACCACCCGACTGTTTTCAGTAACCCGTTGTAACCATTGTACCGATGCTCCCTGTGTGGAGATTTGCCCAGTAGAATGCTTGCATATTCGCCCGGATGGCATTGTTGATTTTAATGACGACCGTTGTATTGGTTGTAAATCGTGTATGCAAGCATGCCCTTACGATGCACTATTTATTAACCCAGATACTAACACGGCTTCTAAGTGTAATTATTGTGCGCATAGAATCGATATTGGCTTAGAGCCAGCTTGTGTAAATGTGTGCCCCGAGCAAGCCATTATTTCGGGCGATATGGAAAACCCTGATACGGAGATTTCGATGTTGCTCGCCACACAAAACACCATGGTGCGTAAGCCCGAAAAAGGAACAAGCC
>JALSJD010000244.1 GCA_026989535.1 Cyclobacteriaceae bacterium | reverse complement strand
TTTTTTGTCGTAAGCTCCGGTTCCTAATTGATTAAGCATTGTAAAATGACTAATTAATGCCCCTAAAAATGTTTTGTGTTGGTGGTAAGGAATGCCATGTTTTTCGGCAACTTCTTTTACAATGGGCGAAAGGTGTTTGTAGTGAATATGGCATATATTCGGAAAAAGGTGGTGCTCAATCTGATAATTTAATCCACCAATATACCACGAAAAAAAGATGCTTCCATGGGCAAAATTAGAGGTGGTTTTCATTTGATGGACAGCCCAACTATTTTCTACCGAACCTTGTTGATTTGGTATAAAAAAGTCTGTTTCTTCAACCACATGGGCAGGTTGAAAAATTAGTGCTAATACCATGCCTGCAATAAAATGCATAATAAGAAAACCGATAAGCGTTTGCCACCAAGCAATTGGCAATATGATTATTGGTAATATCAAAGTGATTGCTACATACCAAATTTTATGAAAAACAATATGTGTCATAGCTTGAGACAGGCTTAAACCCTGTTTTTTAAGCAGTCCATTTTTTTCATAGTTCACTAATCGAACAAAATCTTTGGCAATTGACCAATAAATGGTCATTATGCCGTAAAAAAATGGGGCATAAAAAGCCTGATACTTAAATATTTTCTTTCGCTTTTGATCTGGAGAAAAGCGCATTACTGGGTTCGTAATGTCTTCATCGTAGCCATCTACATTTGTAAATGAGTGGTGTAATACATTATGTTGAATTCTCCAATTTACGTGGTACGCTCCTAAAAAATTAATTAAAAACCCTAACACGTTATTTACATATTTATTGGTAGAGTATGCCCCGTGGTTTGCATCGTGCATAATGGATAAGCCAATGCCTGAAACGCCAAACCCCATCAATACCCATATACCCATTATTGGCCACAGTTCCGTTACACGACCTGATAATAAAATACCAAAAGGGATAAAATATAATAGAATCATAAAGGCCGTTTTAATCTTCATATTAAGGTTGGCATATTTAGATATTTTATTCTCTTTAAAATAGGCATTAACTCTTTTAGTAACATCTAAAAAGAATTCGGGATTATTATCTCCATTAAATTTAATAGTAGGAACAGCCATCAGATCTTAAGTTAAGTTGATGCAAATGTAAGGCATAAATATTATCTACTCATAAGTGCTTACACCTATTTAGTGTCTGTCCATAAAGTCCGCTACCTTCGTTATGCTTGTCAAAAAAATACTCGATTACCCCTGTAAACTCCGCTTTTTTTGACTTCGCAAGCCCTGCCCACCGTACTTTGTACTAAGGGAGGCGGGCTTGATAGCGAACTTTCTGAACTAGACACCGAGTTTATAGACGGGCTCTATTTAGTGTCTAGCCATAAAGTCCAATAAACAAAAATAAAATAACACATAAATCTCAATAATAAAAATTCCAAATCTATTAAGAGTTTGATTATTAAATAATTGAGTCTTGGATTGGGTGCATAACATTTTGTCGTTTTAGTTTAAATCATTTTGTGTAAGCCCCCTAACCTATTATTAAAAAGAAAAGCAAAATAGAAATCGTCATTCCTGCGAAGGCCTTGCTTCGCCATAGCTTTGCGAAGGCAGGCAGGAATCTGTAGATATGGAAAGAGATTAAACATTATGGCTATAATAAATTTTAATCAGTTTTTATTAGTTGTAACATCCTACAGGGCGGATTCCTGCCTGCGCAGGAATGACGTAAGTGGTTGTTTTTTTCTTACCTACTCCTACAATAACAGGTATAAATAATTAGCGACAAAATGTTATACACCCCTTGGATTTTATTTGTTATTTGAATATTGACATTTGTGATTTTTTTAAATAGTTACTTTACGGACAGGCACTATTTATAATAGCAGTTATTGAGTCCACTCCGAAAACACTCAAAATCAATCCCGCCAGCTGGCGGATGGCGACCTTTTAATTTTCCTCAATTAGCTGATACTCAAGCATTACCGAATCTCGAAAAATAAAAATCTCATCCAAAACAACTCTTTTTGTGAAAAATGTCTGTTTTCGGAGTGGGCTCAGTTATTCGATATTTTTAGTTTTAATAACTTGGGCTAAAATGCTAATCGCAATTTCTGCAGGTGTTTTACTGGCAATGGCATAGCCAATGGGTGCATATACTTTAGCCAGCTCTTTTTTGTTAATGCCTTCTTGGGCTAATTCTTTAAAAAGCGTATTTATTTTTGCCTGGCTACCCATCATACCAAGGTATTTATAGCGGCCTGCAAGCAAGCTGCTCAATATAACTTTGTCTGTTTTATACCCAAACGACATTATTACAACATAGGTATGCTTGCCATTAGGAATGCCAGAGGCAATGGCGTTATAATCTGCCATATATTTGGTGGTGGCAAATTTGTTTTGACTTACAGTATTTAAGTTAGCACGATCATCATATACGGTTACTTCAAACCCAACCTCTTTGGCAAATTTAGAGAGTGCCAAGCTTACGTGTCCGCCTCCAATAATATATAATTGAGGAGAAAAATGGATATTTTCCTTTAGTTCCCAGTTTTCTTCGTCTGCAATTTTAGATTGAAATTTCGAATTAATTTTAGTGTTTTCCAAGGCTATACCCGTATTTGATAATGATAGTTGTACTTGCTTTTTTAATTTATAAGCATCAATAATTTTATTAATTAGAGTTAGGTTGCTTAAGCCCAAATAGTAAAAGCCAATAAGCTGTTGCCCAGAGCATATTAAGCCTGATTTATGCGTACCTGCATTGGGTTGGTGAATTTGCTTTTTAATAAAGGGCTTAAAAGGCGTAGTTAATAATTCTGTTTTGCATAATTCTACCAGTGTATGCTCCATAACACCACCACCAATAGACCCTGCCAATAAGCCTGATTGGCTCACTATCATTTTAAAGCCTTGCCTGCCAGGGCTGCTGCCTTTGCTTTTAATCACATACATTAGAACAATTGAATGTCCGTTTTTTAATTCTAATTGAAGGGTTGTCCAAAATTTCATTTAAAACGCTACTTAAATTTACGATGGCCACAAAGGCTGGAAGATACAAAATTGCTTAAATAAAACGCGCTACTAGGGGAGGGCGCTTCTTGCCTTCAGAGTCTCTCGTGAAGGACTTTGAGCAAAAGTAACTGAGCACCCCATAACTTCTGCTTTACTTCTGGGTGAAACTTGAAAATTTCTCACCTATACTTTATTTCCCCTCAGAGTCTCTCGCAGAGGACTCTGAGCAGTAACTAAATATCACAATACTAGATGCTTATAATGTGTAACCTTAACACACCTAATTTCATCCTTTTCATAAAAGGCAGCACTGCTATGTTTATATTGTATAAAATCTGACGTTAAATTCCATTTACCACTTACTGGGTTTGTAAATGGTAAAAGCACAAGTTACGCTAACGCTAAACTTGCGCCAGACTGGGTAATTGGGGCTTTTTATTCTTATATGGTTACGAGCTACAAGCTCGCACCAGCTTGAGAGACTGAGGGTGGTAAACGTACATTACAAACAACATTTTTCATAATTGATTTTTACATTTCAAAGCATTAATAAGAGATTTAAAAACTAGTCAGGCATTCCCATTAATTATGAAACAGGTAATCCTGCATATCGCTGATAGCAAGTTTAATACCTTTCTCGAGTTCATCAAGACACTAGAATATGTGAAGGTGGAAAATGATGAAGGTAAAGCCTTGTTAGAGTTGCAAAGTAGCCTCAGGCAAGTCAAGCTTATGCAAGGGGAAAACTACCTAAACAATCTGCTACTGACTTCCTCAATGAACTCAGGTTATAACGTAATTCCAACCCCTGATTTTAAAAAGCTATTCAAAAAACTAGCTAAAAAATATCCTTCTCTCAAAAACGACCTGCATCAACTCATCACTACTCTTCAGGAAACACCTGACATTGGTACACCGCTTGGTCATGGCATCTATAAAATCCGTATGGCTATTGCTTCTAAAGGAAAAGGTAAGTCTGGCGGGGATAGGGTCATTACTTTCTTGGTTACTGAGGACCAGGAAGTTTATCTCACGTACATCTATGATAAAAACCAGCTCGAGAACTTGACCAAAGACCAGATTCTAAAAGTGCTTAAAAAGGCTGGACTTATCTAAATCTCTCATTTGCTCGCAAGGGATAGACACGAACCAAGGATGAGCATCTTCAATGCTTGTTGGTGAAACAACACCAACAAGGGGTTGGGAAACCCTACGACTAGTAGAGTTACCCTCTCATTGATGATGGGCTTTTTCGACTATCAAAAAAATCTGTTACGTAAACAATTTCTTTATCCAATCGGTAGATAATCTTAAAATTACCCTCTATCAATCTTCTATGGCCTTTTTTAAGCTTCTTTAAATACGGTTCGTATTGACCTTTATACGGACTAATTGCCAAACTCTTTGTTTTTAACAGCAATTTATTTTTAATTTCCAGCACCTTTTCTTGTGGGATTCCAAGGTCTTCAATATAAAACATCAGAGTATCTTCCAAGCGATACAATGACCTCTCCGTAATAACGACCTTCATACACCAAATCGCTGATTCAATTTAGCTTCTGCCTCTTCTATAGTAAAAACCTTTCCTTCTTTTATATCTTCTTCTGCTTCTAATGCTCTGGCTGTTAGTTCTTGCTCTATTAAAGAATCTGAAGCATTTTTTAGTACTACTTCTACTTTATCTATCTCTGATTCTGTTAATAACATTACTTGCTCTATTATATGATATTTCCGTCCTTCTAAATCCATTTTAGTGCAATTTAATATACTCAAAGATAACGATTTAGCAAGATTAAAATGTATAATACTTTTCAAAAAAAAAGAAAGAACGAGTACTAGTAAAGGATTCTGTAGCTTTTAAGAGTCCTCTATGGGTGATTCTGAGCAGGCGGAAAGAGGTTTAATATTCCTTCAAAAATTTGATGGCGTTTGTACTATCTCCTGTATCAAGCCTGAACGTGTAAATACCTTTGGGTAGTAAAGCCACATTAAGGGGCATTAGTCTCATTACCAATAGCTACAGAGTCCTAGCCAACCGCTGGTGACTAGGATGAGGATCTTCAATGCTTGTTGGTGAAACAACACCAACAAGGGGTTGGAAACTCTGAGCGTGGTTAGGATGCTTGCGCCTGTTTGAGAGAACTCATCTATTATGATTAACAAAGATGGTATCAGACATTATAGTACTAGAATACAATTTAAATTCTCCAATATTTGAAGGTGGCTGAATTCTAGATATACTATCCCATTTACTCATCTCATAACCTACGGTATAGGTTTTCTCTTTTATTTCACTAGTATAAAAAATCTCATATCTTCCAAAAGGCAGATTTCCAATATTCATCCATACGGTATGACTTTCGCCTGGATCTAATAATACAAGACCATCAATAAACATTTCACTCATATCCTTGGCAAATTGAATATCGTTTTCATCAATTAGGTCAAACTTGATCACTAGAGAGTTAAACAACCTATTGTAAGCGTCTCTTAACAACTCAGAACTGTCAATAGGGTTTAAGTTTTGATATTTGCTGCAATTGTCCCTATTTTTTTTAAATATGAATTTGCGCTTAAAATCAACCTTATCAAGATTGTCTAAACCAAGCTTATAAATATTTAATCCAAAATAATATCGATTTAATCCAACAATATAAACTGGCGTTGCAGAATTGTTTTTCAATATAAAGTTCAAATTTAGACATTGAGAGTTATGCATACTACTCTTAATGTCCAAACCTATATTAAATTTTATAATACCTTCATTTTTTTTCGAACAAGAAATTATTACTATTAGTATAGATAAAATTACAGTTTTTTTCATTTTATGTATTTTTGAGGAAACCCAGGAATTAGACGAAAGCTAAACTCCTTACTATAAAGAGTATATACGTCACTTAACTCCCCTTTGTTGGTGTTGTTTCACCAACAAACATAATAATTATTCATAGTATTCCATATAATGAGATAAAAATGGATATTCTTCATAGGCATCTATTTCATAATACCGTACTGAAGAATATTTATAATCCAGCAAATCATTAACCAACATCCATTTTCCTTGAACTGGATTACTATGTATGTAATCTAACTTTTGCTCCATTACTTCTCTACTAAACATGGCAATAGCCAACGAATTCCTTTGCCAAATTTGATATTTCCTATCTTTAAGATTAACATAAAACTCTTGTAATAATGCAGGATTACTCTTTTCCAAATCAGTTTTCATCATTTGTCCCGTAAATTTGAGAAAATCTCGTTGCACATTTTCCTTTTTATGGTCGCCTTGCATTTGCCATAACATGTGAATATGATTTGGCATTATTACAAATGCATACACTTTGCACCTTTTCTGTTCTACAAGGTAAGCCAAACTATCAATAATAATTTGTTTATAATTATTATTTTTTAATAGTGGTTTCCATCCTAAAATAGTTGCTGTAAAAAAATAAATTTGCTTACTTTCCATAAAAGCAAAAATTTGAAATAATGTAGCAATTTAATTTAAACTATTTGTATTATATCATTAATGCTTGTTGGTGAAACAACACCAACAAGGGGTTGTAATCCATAATACCCCATATTGTCAATAATGTTGTTTCTAGCTGATGGGTAAAACCCTTGCCTTCTATAGTTGAGCATATATGCTCCATGCTCTTCCAAACCTCTTAATTCAATTGTAATTTCAACGCCTTCATACTTCTTAGCTCGCGCGCGTTTTAGTGCAACGGTAACGCGTGCAACCCTAAATTTATTCAATAAACTCCAATACTAAAAAAATACATTGCACGCGTTACGCTAAAAAGCTAAACGCGCGCAAGCGGGTTAAGTACCGAAACTAATCCAAAAACCTATTTACGCTATCTGGCTTTGGGCTATACCTTACAAAATGATATAATTCATCTACTGCTCCTTCGTTGAAATTGGGACTCTGACCACTTGTTATTTTCCTTTCAGTAATTCTAAATGTAGAATCATTTAAGATAATTCCATCATGTTTAACTGAAATATTAACTAGCCACTTTTCAAAGCGAATAGTGCTGTCGTTCACATCAAAGTAGCCCCATAATAATCGAGAGTTGCCAGCTCCCCAATCTCCAGTAATATCATCCAAGCTCTTAAATGTTCCACAATATCTATAGACACCATTTCTATAAAAAAAATAAATTTGGTATAAATCTCCTTCAAAATTTTGAGTTACTGTATAATAATATCCATCTATTCTCAACTCATTACCAGTATAAGGCATTTTTTTCATTGTTAGCATAGCATCAATTTCTTCTTTACAACTTAAAGATGTTAGCATAATCAAAATAATCAATAATAAAGATAAACGTTTCATAAGTATATTTTTTATGGTTACCAAAGTGTATTTCCTCACTCAGATTCCTCTACGAGTTGATTCTGAGGAGTCATAAGGCAAGCTTCCGCTCCCTCCTTAGTTGGATTAACTACTAGCCCTACCCATTGGCTTTTATCTCTATAATAGCAGAGGACACCTTATTTTGCAGATATTATATTGCTAAATTCTATTTTACTAAGTTAGTTTTACAAACCCAAGTTAATAATATGATTATTTTGCTTGTTTTTTATTTGCTGATTCACACAAAACCATAATAAAAATAAGTCTAAAATATTGAGTTGTACCCTATTATGATCTTTAAAAATTAGATTTTGTTTAACTTTACACTGTAATTTTTTCAAAACTTATCCATTTCTATTATGAAACTAAGCATTGGCGATAAAGCCCCCAATTTTAAAGTAAACAACCAAAATGGAGAGCCAGTAAAGCTATCT
>JALSJD010000243.1 GCA_026989535.1 Cyclobacteriaceae bacterium | reverse complement strand
CATCCCCATCATCGGGACTCCTAAATTCAATGCTTTCGCAAGCTTTGTTAGAGAACACTCTAGCTCAGGCTTGACTTTATAGACAAGTACTTCTATATCATAATCCTAATTTTTAAGCAACAAACTATAGGGAATCTCTATTAATTCATTCGCATCAAAATTTTCATAGTGCTTTGCAGGCAATTCTAATTTTTGAAATACTATCGGGATACTATGAGAAAATTAGGAGCAGCATGCGAAGCACTATGAAAACCCTACGGGAACAAAGATAAACAACGATTTGCGTGCGTTATATTTTTTTTCAATAGCTTTGGCTATTCAAAAAAATATGCCTTGCAACTCATTGTTTCTTTTTGTTTTTTGTTTTTTGAAAGAAATGAATTAATAGAGGTTCCCTATACAATAAAATTTTGACTAATTTTGAGAATTTTCAAGTTGGGTTAATACTTGAATCCAGCTCTGAAAAAATACGTTTAAATTTAATTCTCCGAAAAGTTACATTTACTAATTGAATCTATACACTATAAAACAAACAATATGGAACAAGTGAATAATTCAATAACAATACAAGCCTTTGTAAACTACGTGTTTTTAGCACTAATACTAGTTGCCTTGTTCTTTGGCATCCGAAAAATTTATATCGGTGTTAAGCAACAAAATAAATGGGCAAAAATAGCAGCAAGGCTTTTAATAATTTTATTGGTGATTTTAATTATAGGAGGTGTAATTTTCTACCTATACGCAATGGCATTAGGAAAGGCTTTTGAAACGGGATTATAAAATGATGACACATTTTAAAACACTTACTTTAATTGTTGTATTGCTACTTATTTTTTTACCCTGAATATCAGTGTAGGAAGGTCAAAATATGCTATTTTGCTATCCCTGTACTGTTTTATTATGTACTATTTTTTTAGTCAGTAAAGCCACCATAAACAAAGATTGTTTTACTTTTTATATGCATTGCCTTTTATCGTGTTTTTATTTCTAAGTATTTACTTTGTTTTTTTAATTAAGAATATAAAACCTTCTATTTTCAATGCCTAAATACTACAAACCACATATAATATACCTATCAGCAACACTGCTAATATCTAGCATTGCATTGTATTTATACACAATTTCTATTTTAAACTCGCTTGATTATTACAATAAATACGATTTGCAAAGTGGTCTGCTTGTAGCTAGTATATACTTGCTTCTTTTTTTAACAATAACATCTATATTTTTTAAAAAAACCATTCAGAAAAACTGGCTATTAATTTTAGTTGTACTTTGCTACACAATCCTGCTACAAGAAATGTTTGTTGCGCTAGTTTCTAATAATTTACAATCGGAATTCGGTGCAACCTGGACATTAACAGAAATTAGATCTGAACTGGCAATAAACTATAAACAAACTAAATTAATACTAATTATAGCAACAATTACGTATTTTCTTTTACTCATATTTATCAAAAATAAATCCACTTTTTTAAAAAGAGCATTCAATGAAAAACAGTTATAAAATAGTATTACTCTTATCACTCATCTTGAATAGTTATCTAATTTACAAAGTGGCTATTTCGGTCAGACCGTGCCAGTGATTTCGGTTCAAACCGTGCCACTTAGTTGAGCAAAAGCTAACGGCATAACGGTTCAAACCCTGCCTTGCAGGCAGGCAGGCAGGCAGGCCACTTTGAAAGATCAAGCAAAGCTGCTATTGGCAGATTTTAAACCCGCTTTATACAATAGGCATTAGTGTCTGTCCATAAAGTCAATATTTTCAGAAATAACAAATAAATCTCAAAATACAATAACCTAAACACCAAACACTTGCATAGTTTGATATTTTCGTTTTTGAGATTTCAGCTGGTCGGCCAGACAGGTATTTGTTATTTGAGTACTGTTTATTGAGTCCACTCCGAAAACACCCAAAACCAAAAAAGTTTCTTTTTGTGAAAATTGCCTGTTTTCGGAGTGGACTCTTTATTGGAGTTTATAGACAAACACTAGTTAGCTCCACCAAATTTTTGATTTGACTATGTTCTTTTATATGATTTGCCGGGTGGGGTTGCCCAAACTCAAAACTTGTCTCGGTAGGTTACAAAAATTTTGTACTTTTAACTTCCTACTCCGTTTAGTGTGGCTGTTAACAAACAGAGAGTAAGAATGGGATAATTAAGAAATTGATGTTAATACAAGAAACCAAAACAGATTTAAGTGGTTTAAACGAAAACCAAAGGAAAGCAGTTGTTAGTGAAAATAAAAGGCTGTTAGTTCTTGCAGGAGCTGGTTCAGGAAAAACAAAAACCCTTCTCCAAAAATTAATTTACCTTATTGAAGAAAAAAATGTAAATCCGGCAAATATTTTAGCCATTACTTTTACCAAAAATGCCGCTAATGAAATGTTGGATAGGTTGATAATTTCAGCAGATGAAACAGAAGAATATGCTGAAATTCTTGCTGACAAAAATAAAAGCGTCAAAGAAAAAAATACAGAGCGGTACTTTTTTACAAAAAAGCATAAATGGATTGATAATTTAACATTAAGAACATTTCATAGCCTGTGCTACGGAATTATGAGAAACTTTGGTGTAAATGAATTTGATAATAAATTTAAAATTATAACCGATAGCAAAGTAATTAATGATGATTTTGCTAAGTACTCTGCAACAGAAACTTCTTTTGAAATAATCCACAAAATTTTAATTAAAAACTGTGAAGAAAATGAATATTTGCTCAATCTAAAAAGATATGTATTGGATTATATGGTTGATAAAATCCATATAGAAAACTATACAAAAACATCATCCCCGAAAGGCAGAAAATTTTATACTTCTCTTAACGGAACAAAAGTGCGTTCCAAGTCTGAACAATATATTTCAGATTGGCTATACAGGCATAGTATTAAATTTGAATATGAGCCAAATGTAAACTTTAAAGACTTTGATTTTAAACCCGATTTTTTTATTCCAGAAGCAAATTTATACCTCGAACACGTTAGTGATTTGAGCTACCCAACAAAAGGAAAGGAAATTCAATTCAAAAAAGCAAATAAATTATTAGTTAAAACTTTTGAATCTCAAACAAAAGACACAACACTTTTCAATCTAGCACTTGAAAGAATTGTAAAAAGCAGACTGCCTGCAAATTATCATTACATTAGTGCCTTATCATTTGAGGAAGAATTTAAGTACTACCATAAAGAAATTAAAGATTTTTTAAGACAAACAATGCGTGTAGTTGATATGGTTAAAGTTGAAAATTTATCTCCTAAACTTGTTCTTAATAAATCACAAAAAGACCAACACGAACGAGTACGAAGCTTTTATACACTTGCTATTCCTATCATTTCAAAGTACAAAACTTATTGTACGAATAAATCATATCTTGATTTTAATGATATGATAATTAAAACAATATCTCTTTTTAAAAATCATCAAGAAATTGCTGATAAATTTAGAAAAAAATACGAATACATTTTAGTTGATGAATTTCAAGATGTGAATAACCTTCAGGTAGAGCTGATTAAACTTTTGCTTACAGATACTAATCAACTTTTTTGTGTTGGAGATGATTGGCAAAGTATTTATGGTTTTAGAGGTTCTAACGTAGATTATATTATAAACTTTAACGAATATTTTAAAAAAGCAGAAACAATAAAATTAAGTATGAATTACAGAAGTACTGAAAACATTGTTGGTGCAAGTAATGAAGTTATAAAACACAATAAATTTAAGGTTGAAAAAGATATATCTACTTCCAAAAAATCTAATAGTAAAATTCATATTTACGCAGGAAAAAATGAACTAGAAAACATTGAATATGTGGTTGATAGAGTAAAAAAATTGAAAGAAAAGGGATACCGAAAAGAAGATATTCTATTTTTATACCGTAGAAGTAAAATGTACAGTCCATATTTCGAGAGGTTTAGACAAGAACGAGTATTTGTTTCAGGAAAGACCATTCACTCTTCTAAAGGACTTGAAGCAAGAGCGGTTTTTATTATTGGTTTAACTCAGGGAAATGGAGGTTTTCCTGATATTTGGATGGAAGATAGAATCTATCAAGTAATTAAAGAATCGAATCACGATTTATTACTTGAAGAAGAAAGAAGGTTGTTTTATGTAGCAATAACAAGAGCAAAGGACGAACTCTTTTTAATAACGGAAAAAGGAAATGAATCAAGTTTTTTAAAAGAAATTCCAGATGATTTAACCTTTAAAACAAGTATTCCTTTTAAATCTATAATTGAACAAATTACCCTCTGCAAAAAATGTAACAACAGACTTGATGAAGGATTTTCGTTTTGTCCGTATTGTGGAACTGAACAAGAAAATGAATAGATTCTTCGCACGAGCCTCAGAAAAAGCCCACTTGGGTTAGATTAAAGCACTTATCCGCTTCGTTATAATCGACAAAAAGGCAACCAGCCTTCTTTGTCGATTCTGCCTTGCATCTAAGCACTTTATTTCTAACAGAGGAAACAATCAATTAATAGACGTGTTCTTTAAAAAAATAACTGACAAGAATGTTGATTTAATGCCTCGTCAATTATGAAAATTAGTATATTGTGGTCAAATTTATGTTCTAAACCATTTTACCAATTCGTTAACCAAGTTATTCAACTACATAACCTATCGAAAACACTCATTTAACATGAAAAAACTATCTATTCTTTTACTATTAAGCATTTTGGCCGTTAATGCATTTGCACAACCTCCCGGGTCGGAAATTTACCTTTTCCATTTTAGACTTGACGATGATAATTTTTACATCAGCAATGCTGACAATATCACCGAGTCTCCCGGGTACGATAATCAACCTTTTTTTACGCCCGATGGAGAGTCTATACTGTACGCCTCTGCCGATGGTTTTGGACAAACTGACATCTTTAAATATAATTTAAAATCACGCAGCGAACGAAGGTTAACCTTTTCGCCTGAAAGTGAGTACAGCCCAACAGTTACACCAAATGGAGCATATATTTCTTGTGTTATTTTAAAACGTGATGGCGACCAAAAATTATGGCAATACCCTAAGGATGGAGCTATTCCGAGTAAATTATCTAATAAAGATAACGTTGGCTACCATGCTTGGCTAAACGACTCAACGGTATATGCTTTTGTATTGGGCACGCCTAGCACGCTAGAGTCAATCATGCTTTCCAACGATAAGGCTAAAAAAGTAGCATCTAGCCCTGGGGTAACCATACAAAAGATACCTGCCTCCAATAAAATTAGCTTTGTTGATATGAGTGATAAAAAACGTTGGATGATAAAATCCTATAATCCAGATACGAACTCATTTGAAGATATTATACATACAGTAGATTCGAAAAGTGAATTTTACACTTGGACACCCTCAGGCATTTTACTTTCAGGAGACGGACACAAATTATATAAATATAACCCTAAATCTGATTCAGACTGGGTTGAGTTGGCTGATTTAAGTGATTATGGCATTGATAGTTTTACCAGATTGGCTGTAAGCCCAAAATCAAATTTGATAGCCATTGTAGTATCGGAATAATTTAATAGACCTAATGTAAAATATAAACAGATGAAAAGAATAAGATTTATTGCCATCACATTTTTTATGGGATCATCAATTTTGATGAGTGCACAATCATACACCATAGATAACACCCAGTCTTCGCTTGCTGTACATGGTACATCTACACTACACGATTGGAAACTAAATGCCAAAACAATAAAAGGCATGGCAACTTTGGAAGTAAAAGGCAAAGAACTAAAGGGAATAAAGTCGCTATCCATAGAGGTGCCAGTGGCCACTATGAACAGCGGATTAGATGCAATAGATAACCACATGCGAACAGCGATGACTGCTAATGATGCCAGTGTAGTTACTTTTATTTTAACGGAAGTAACAAACCTTACAGCCAACACTATTGGAGGTTATACTGTGCAAGCAGATGGCAATATTTCTATTATAAAAAACAGTAAGCCAGTAGCTTTGCAAGCCACCATTGAAATGAAAGAAAATGGAGCAATTCGCATATTTGGAGAAACTCATATTAGTATGACTGATTATGAGGTTGAACCACCTCAAGCGGAGATGGGCTCTATTAAAACGGAAGATGACGTGAAGGTTATTTTTGATGTTGTTTTTGTAAAGTAGCCATAAATCAGGCTATAAAAGGCATCAGTTTTTATTAAGAGCTGATGCCTTTTTTCTTTTAATTAAATACTTTTATCACTATAGCATAACATATCTGATTAACAATAAGTTAATTATTAATTTTTAGTCTCAACTAAATTAATAAATTACAATAATAACAAGAATTTACTCTTTCTAATTTGCCCAAAAATGAAAGCGCAAGAAATATTCGAAAAACACCTCGCCCCCACTTCCCCTTCTCCTATGGGCTTGCAAATAATATATGCCAAAGGTGTGTATTTGTATGATGCAAATGATAAAAAATACATCGACTTTATTGCAGGCATTGGTGTATCTTCGGTGGGGCATCAACACCCCAAAGTAGTGGCATCCATTAAGGAGCAATTGGGTAAGCACGCACATATAATGGTGTATGGTGAGTACCTGCAAAACGTAGTACTGGCACTTGCAAAAAAACTAGCCTCTCTCCTCCCTGAAAGTTTAAGTGCCTCCTATTTTGTTAACTCAGGCACCGAAGCCAACGAGGCTGCCATTAAGCTGGCTAAGCGAGCAACAGGCAGGCATAAAATTATCACGTTTTACAAATCGTACCATGGCAATACACAAGGCTCCATGAGTGTGTCGGATAATGAAACTAAGAAACAAAATTTTAGGCCCTTAATACCGGGCATCGAAAAAATGAAGCTTAATTCCATCGAAGGATTGGAGGCCATAACCGAGCAAACAGCAGCGGTAATAATAGAGCCTATTCAAGGAGATGCCGGGGTTCGAATTCCATCGCAAGCATTTATGGCAGCACTCCGAAACAAGTGTTCAGAAACCGGCACCTTACTCATTTTTGATGAAGTACAAACAGGCATTGGCCGAACGGGCAAACTATTTGCCTTTGAGCATTATAGTATTATACCCGACATACTCACTTTGGCCAAAGGTTTGGGTGGAGGAATGCCCATTGGTGCTTTTATTGCCTCCTATGATTTAATGCAGTTATTAAGCCACAACCCTATGCTTGGGCATATTACCACCTTTGGAGGCAACCCCGTATGCTGTGCCTCTGCCTTGGCCACACTGGAAATTATTTCTGAACCTGCCTTTTTAACAGCCATTGAGCCCAAGGGGCAATTAATTGCCCAAGAACTTAACCACCCTAAGATAAAAGCCATTCGTAGAAAAGGATTAATGCTAGCGGTAGAGCTTAACAATGAAGAACAAGTAAATAAGCTTATTACCTATTGTGTTGCTCATGGGGTTATTATCTATTGGTTTTTATCTACACGTAATAGTTTTCGCATATCGCCTCCACTAACTATTTCAGAAGCTGAAATTAGAGAGGCTTGTGAGGTAATTAACAGAGGGTTAGATAATATTTAGATTTCCTTTCTAACTTTCTTGGCTTCCTTTACTGAGTCCACTCCGAAAACAGACAATTTTCAATCCCTCCGGCTGGCTGATGGAGTATATTTTCATTTTTTAAAATTCGGTGATGCCTGGGTATCAACGGATTAAAAAATGTCCCGTCCTGAAAAAGGTTGACTCTTTCTCCCGCTAAAGAGGGGATTTATTAGATAGGTGGCTATTTCGGTCAGACCGTGCCAGTGATTTCGGTTCAAACCATGCCACTTTGAAAGATGCTGCAAAATAGTGAAAATTATTTATTCATTCTTTAAAATTCCTTTTCTTAACCCAACTTGAAAATAGAACACCATAAGTTGCTCATTTTTAGGGGGTTGCGTTTTTTGTTTTTACAAATGGGTCACTACTTTTGTTTTTCTAACATAAGGTCTAGCTTTAAAATTAAGG
>JALSJD010000242.1 GCA_026989535.1 Cyclobacteriaceae bacterium | reverse complement strand
GTTGTGAATAGCATTCAAAATCGTAACTTTAGCAACCTACCATGCCCTAAACGGCTGGTATGTTGCTATTTACATGCTAATTTGCAGCCATAAACCGTGCAAACGTTAGAAAAATTCTAATTGCTGGCTTGGTTTTTCCGTTTCTACTTCTTTTTTGCCAATAAATAGCTCCATCATACCAAACTGTTTGTCCGTTATATTTAATATGCCCACATGGCCTTTTTTAGGCAGGTTAATTTTTACCCGGGCTGTATGTACCTGCGCATTTTCGCGGCTGGCACAAAATCGCATATAAATGGAAAATTGAAACATAGAAAAGCCATCCTTTAATAAGGTTTTTCTAAATTTGGCAGCCGTTCTGCGCTCTGTTTTTGTTTCGGTTGGCAAATCAAAAAAAACTAGCACCCACATACTTCGGTATTGGTTTAATCGTTCAAAAGCATTCTTAATCATACACTGGGTATAGAAGTTTTCTAGTATTACCCCCATAACATTCGTACAACGAAAAAGTTGTTCTGCTCATGGCATTCATCAAAGGGCTTTTCTTGCCATCTATTACCACATCTAACCCAGGCACTGCCAATAATTCCTGTTTTAGTGCAGGCGTAAGTTCTTCATACTCGTCAAAATTTTCAACTATATAAAGCACTATTTGATCCACATAAGGTCGGTAGGGTTCCATCATATCATCTACCAAACAATAAGCATTATATTTATTGGCATGATGAATACCCATGGATGGATGCAACCCGGTGCTAACCAAAGCGCGTGCACAAACTGCACGTAAAATAGCATAGCCGTAGTTTAATAAATTATTAGGAGAGTTTCCGCTTCTAAATCGGGTAAAGCCAGGTATATCAAATATATGTTGCCAATAATAGGCTGCTGCCCTGGCTTCGAGGTTACGGGTATCTCCACTGGTAACATTGCCTGCCCAATGCAGCATATTATCGGTTTTATACCCCACGGCACGTAATAGCGCTGCTTGATTTTTAATTTTTGATTGAACTGTTTGTTGCCACAGATTTTTTTTAAGAGGCAACGAAGCTTTTGCTTGCGCTCTAAATCGTTCGTTTTGCTCGGTATGCCCCTCTAAAGGCAAAAGCAACCCAATAGGTATATGTTGGGCATTGCAATTTACAACCACCGCATTATTGGTAGTTAATTTTTCGAGCAACCCATTGGTAATGGTAATTTGCGATGATTCTAACACCACAAACCCAATATCCTCGATAGGCACTGTTTTGGGAGCAGTACCTTCCTTGGGTTGGTTAATAATAAGCTGCTCATCTTTGGTGCTTAAATAAGCAGGGTTTTCGAAAAATAAGGTGCGTTTTATCATACCTTAAAGGTTTAAACTTTGTCCTTGTATGTGAATTTACAAAAAATTAGCGTTCTAACCAACGAGAGAGGAAGCAATCATACACTTGATAATAACTATCTTTTGCCGTAATTCTATTATAAACCATTTCTTTTTGTACCAATGCCTCTAAACTTCGCCTAACTGAAGCCGGGTTTCCGAGCTGATAGGTGCTTACAAAATAAGTGCCGGTGGGTTGAAAAACTTTATCCTCTTTGGCAATGGCTTTTAGCAGTTTCCACTGTGCCGGTGTAAGTAATAATCGGTATTGGTAAAAAATATCTTCCTGCTGTTGCAACAGGCTATCGCACGCATTATAGACTCCATTTATAGTGTTTTTTTTAGTGTTTTGAGCAAATATTTTATTGCATAATGCCTGGGTGTAATAGGTATGTACCCTAGTCCAATTTAAAATAAAATCGACCGATTCCTCATCGATGGTTCTTTGATGAAGTAAAAATTGTCGTTTAATAAATTCGGTATAAGCACTTTTTGCAATTTCGCCTAACGAAAGCGTTTGCGTACTGGCATAAAACGGTCGTTTGGCGTTATTAAACATTTCCAACAATAAGTGTTTATGGCTTCCACTAAAAATAAAAACTATATTAGTTAATGTTTGTACAATGGTTCTAAGAATGGCTTCGGTATTTTTTTCTGGATACTTTGCTATCTGTTGAAATTCATCAATAGCCAGCACAATAGGTTTATTTTGCTCTTCTAAAAAAGCAAACAGGCCTTTTAACGATTGTTGGGGTTGTTGGGGTTGTGTGTAATTAAAGCTCACTTCGGGCACTCCTGTGTAGGCATCGTAGCTAATTATTGTGCTAAACCCTTTTATAAATTGGATGAATTTTTTACCAATACTATTATTTTGAGGAAATTTTAGCAAAATGGCAGAGGCTAGTTCGTTGGTAAATTCGGCTAACGATTGGGTGGCAAAAACATCCACATAAATACAATTCCAATTTTTAGTTTGTTCTAAGGCTGAGAAAGCATGACGGATTAATCCGGTTTTACCCATCCTGCGTGCAGAAATAAGGGTTGTATTTACACTATTTTGCGCATTTTGTACTAATAGTTTAGTTTCTTCCTCCCTGTCGCAAAACAACGCTGCTCCATGATAGCCCTTTAAATGAAATGGGTTGCCTTTGGGTTTCATACAACAAATATAGTTTACAAAATGTATATTACAAAATGTATATTACAAAATATATATTATAAAATGTATATTATAAAATGTATATTGATAACTCAATCATATCTGTATGATCCACCTTTATCGTTTGCTGGCATCAGTTGGTTTAACAATGGTTTTAGCCTGCTATGCGTTAAAAAATAAAAGAGGTATTGGTTAATCCTTGAATATGTGTTCTTAACGAAGCTTCCATATTTTTTTCGGGATAACTCACCTAAAACACTAGGATTACTTAAATTTAACCGCAATGTACGCAAATAATTCGCTAAGAACGCTAAGAAAAGTATTGCGCCCTTTGCGTAAAACATTGCGCGAACTTGGCGATAAAAGGATTTGAAAGAACAAGACTAGTGTGTTAATTACTAAATTGGTTTACTAAATTTTTGCTTAGATTTTTTCTTTGCACAAGGCAAAATTTGCAAGCATAGCAGCGATATGGTTAAAAATTTTAACGCAGTACAAAGAAAAAAAATAGGAAAAATAGTGAATAAATTTAGTAATCAACACACTAGGTAACTAATTGTTGTGTTTCTTCTTCTCTATCACAAAAATAAAATGAATCGATATAGCCTGTTTCAATAAATGGATTATTCATTTTTTTCATACCTTAAATATAATGCACTACTATTGATTATACAAAAGGTATTATACAAAAGATATTGTTTAATACTCGCCCACTTTTACAATTTGGCCTAAGTGGTTGAAGCGTACTTTTATTATTTCATTTAACTTCTCTGGAGTTTGTATAAAGTGGTATTTATAACCTATTAATTGTTTTTTATTTTTCAAATCCTCACTAGTCGTAGCTTGTGTCTCTAAATGATTGGTAAACATATAATTCCTAGTAGATATTTTCTGCACCCTAAACAAATTAGGACTAATCAAGTGATAATTTTTCTCATTCAATAAATCTATTTCATTAGGATTAAAGCCTGTCTCTTCATTTGAAAAAACAAACATTTCGTTTTGCTTTATAGTAAACAAAAACTCCCACCCTAGGTGTGCATTATAATTTTTATCAATTACTGGTAATCCGGCATTTTTGACCATTACAGCCTCGTAAAAAGAAACCACTTTCTCCTGTAATTTACCTTTATTATCTTTATAAATAGCTATATGGTGGTTATTGCCTGTACTTACAAAATCAGTAGGTATTGGCTTGCCACCTTCTCCTAAAATTTCTTTACCGTAAAGGTCTTTTTTATAATGTAACGGTTCGGCATTACTAACCCCAGTAATGGTAACTCTTTTTAGTTGTATTCCTTTTTCTTTGTTGAGCCAAATGGGGTTTCCCTCTAAATTAGAGAATGCTTCTTTTGGTTTTCCTCCAAAATCTTCGAGTCGCTTTTGCAGTATTTTTTGCACCCCTCTGTCTACTACCTTTTCAATTTTTAAATCAGGGGCAATTTCTTTACGAATGGTGTATTGTGTTTCTTGCCAAACCAACTTTACTTTTTCGGGTACACTTTCTGTATGATTTTCACCCAACCAAATAGGATTTTTGGCTAAAGTATTTTTACCTCCAAAAGCTTTTTTAGGGTCATTATCAAAAGCAGCCAATCGTTTTAACAAAGCCTCTCGGTGGCTCTTTTTAGCAACTAATTTAATTTTTTTAGTATCAAATTTAGTGCCTACTCTTTCTTCTTTGGTTTCATAATAGTTAGAGGTTCCGTAAACCGTTTCTTTATGTAACTGCCCTCTTGGCGTTAATGTTTTTTGAGGTTTTTCTTTGCCTTTAATTTTATTCTTATTTTGGGTAGTTACTTTGTTTTTAGCTTTAAAAGAAATTAAAGTGTTTTCTAAATGCTTTTTAGCCTCAATTCTAAATTCAGTTAATGGAATTGGTGGTTTTATTATTCTTTTTTTAGAGCCATTTTCTCCCACTAAAATTGTTTCAGCACTTTCTATTCCTTTTATGTTTTTATGGTTTTTATGGTTTTCATCTTTTCTAGCATTTAAATAATTAAAATATTGAATATGGCTGTGCTTGGTAAAGGCAACCGTTAAAGCATCCATAGCATGATGGCGATGATCATTCCGTTTTGTCCAACCTTTAATTTTCTGAATGATTTTACCATCTTTTGTTTTTTCCGTTTCGGTTAACCCCAATTGGTGGTATTTATCCCAGTTAAGTTCTTTTAATACATTAATCAATTGCCAATCTTGTCGTAATTTATCAGTAATCATTCCTGTAGTTGGCACTACTGTTCTGCAAATTTCTAACAACATTTGTTTGGCTTTTTTGGCAATGTATTGAGAGTTTCGTAAATCTCTTTCAATAAACCCATCAGGAATATCCTCTCCTTTCATTAAAAGCTTCTTGTATTTTGCTTTGGTAATAACCCCTTTCCCATTATTGTGCAAACGTTCAATGGTTTCTACATAGCGATTATAATCATCCGAATTTTCTCCATATTTTTCTACGATAGCATCAATCCCTGTTTTGTTACTTTTTACACGATTAAAATCTCTAACCGCTAAGGTTTTATTAGAAAAAGAATCGTCAAAAAGAGTTGCTTTAGGTATGATATGTTCAATGTCATATTTTTTTGTAAACAAGTCGCCCTTATCAATATATGTATTTGTATAAAGCGTTTTATACCCGTTAGAGGACAACTCTTCATATAATTTGTATTTAATAAGGTCATTTTTAGTTATTCTAACACCTGTATTAAAAGGGTAAAATTCTCTTAGTTTTTTACGAATTTCTTCATGAGCTTTAGTTGCCGAATTGATATTGGTAGTCATATCGGCTCTTTCTTTTGCACTTTTCTTTAACTCTCGAGCAAGCTCTATTCTAATTTCATCAGGTTTGCCATATTTTTTAATTGCAGCATTAACCACATTTACCATTTGGTTAAGGATTTTTTCTACTACTGGGTTTCGTAAACTATTTTTTGGTAAAAGTTCAAGCGCACCTTTCAACACCCTCTTTTCATTCTCTTCTTTGGTAACCGAATGTGAATGGTTATAACCTGCCAACACAGCAGCTTCTGAATATTCGTGTCCTTCCTTTAAATAAGGCATCATTTTTTTTATAGCCTTGGCACTCAAACTACCATAGTCTTCTTTAAAACTTACATTTATTATAGCCTGTGCATACTCTTTATCAAAGCCAAATTTTCCCTTTAGATGGTGGTACAACTTATCGTTTCCGGTTTTAGAGCTATCTCCTTCGTAAGAGTATAATAAATGCCATAATTGATACGAGGCTTGTTTTTCAAAATTTTTCCCATCTAGCTCAGCATCAAAATCAAGAATTTCTTTAGCTATACCAATAGTCTCAAAAATGGCTGCCAGCGCCTCTTTTATTTCTGATGCTGTCATTTTTGCATAATTAATTTCATCATGACCAGAAATTTCAGCTATGTTTTTATAGGCATTATAAAGAACTTTGCTAGTTATATTCCCTTCTACCTCTTTATAGTTTTGCAATTCCCATTCTTTAGGTTTATTAAAAACGTTTTTTACCAATTCTTTAGATGTCAATTTCCCCTTAATATTCACCTCTTCAAAAAGAGCTTTTCTAAGTTCCATATCTTCATCAAGGTCATTTATTAAAAACACTTTCTTGGTACTAACCTCCACAAACTTTAGGTTGTTTAAAACCTGCCAAATTTTGAATTCTTGAAACAACGGAGATGATTTTGGAATTGCTCTTGGCCCAATAGTTTTCTTTTTGGGTTCGCCTTTAGCATTTAAAACAAATTTTCCGTCTTTATCTTTTAATTCTATTTCTTTACCCTCTAATTCACAAATACTTATTAAGCCTTTTTGAGACTTTAATCTGCGCTGGTAAAAAATGGCAATATCTCTAATTTCGTTTTTCAGTTCAACTGTTAACTCATTATGAAACTTAGCTTGAGTTTCCCATATTTGTTCAAATTCGTCTAAATAATCCTGACGATAAAATACTTGGTTTTTTAGTGGGATATGTGGATTTTTTTGAATCTGCTTATAAAGATATTGACCTACCGTTTCTTTGTTAAAATGTAAGTCTTTACTTCTATCCGAAATTGCCCCCAAATACCCGCTAGAGTTATTTTTGTTGTTGTTAACTTCTTGCAGTACAACTACCAACTCTTCAAGAGTTAATTGCTTGCTTAGCCCATCAACACGCCATTGGTAATTTTCCTTTTTTTGTTCCTTCCCTTTTGTTATTCTCTTTACACCAACCAATTCAAAAGGTTCTTCACAAATTTTATACGTTTGACCCTTATTTTTATCTCTTAAATTTTCTTTTAGCTCATCAGTTAAAATCTCAGAATAAAACTGCTGTTGAAATTTCCATACCTTATCAAATTCATCTTGCAAATCAGAACGGTAAAAATCAGGAATATGCTTTTTATCATTATTTAGCAAGTTTAAAACATATTGTCCTGAAGTCAAGTTTTCATCATACAGCTTAATTGCCACCTCCATACCGTCAATTGCTACACCATCTCCATCATCTTTAGCCTTACGGTTGCTTTTATAGCCTCTTTTTTTATTAATTGCTAAAAGCACCTTTGCAAAATCGGTTAAATCTATTTTTTTTTGAGCAGCATTTGCTCTCAATTTCCACAAACTATGTGTTGAGTTAATACCTTCTTCAACTAGGATGGTGCTTTGGGTAATCAGCCTATTTTTTTCTAGTACTTCAATTAGATTTTCTCTTCTTTGCTTATAACGCTGTAAACTTCTTCTTGCCCCTCTTTTTAGTGTTCTGTCTGCATTTATGGTTGCTGCTTTACCTTTTGCAAAATCTGTACTTTCATCTGTCGTTAATGGCACAACACGAACCCCAGTTCTTATAACCTCTGATTTTTCGTTTTTATTTTCTGCTTCATTTACCAAAGCCCAACCAATGGAGGTCGTTCCCAAATCCAATCCTAGTATTTTTTTCATGGCATTGTATTTATTTACTGGTGTTACCTGCCTATCTGGTTGGTTAAAAAAAACCTTTAACCTATTTAAAATAAAGATTGTTCAAAGGCAATGAGATATTATGTAACGCCTATTATTCATCTATAAACTTAGTTAATAATGTTATTATTAAAAAGAATATTTGTTTAGCAATAAAAAATAATTAAATTTGGAGCACGATTTTGATGCTATTCACAATAAGGATTATTCCGTTGTGAAAACATTTGGGTTGCCTCTTGTCCATTAATCAGGAGGCACTTTTTATGTCCACCTGTTTCACAAACACCTTTTACAAGTGAGCAAAACCAAAACATGCCCTTTCTAAATAGGCTAAAATACGGAAGGCTATACTACTCATACTACGAGTAATAATCATCTAGAAAAACTCGTGCTATGAGAATTTTATTGCCAAAACTCGTAGTGCTATTTTTATATATGGGCTATATTCGCACTACGCGGGTAAACATTTTGCGATGTTTTTGCAACAAAGTAGGTGCTTCGATATAACCTGCATTATTCATGAATAATCTATTATGCACCCCAACTG
>JALSJD010000241.1 GCA_026989535.1 Cyclobacteriaceae bacterium | reverse complement strand
CGTTCTTCATCAATCCAGCCATTGGCTGCAGCAGCTTTAACCATGGCATACTCGCCACTTACATTATAAGCGGCAATAGGTTTATCAAAATTATTTTTTAAATCTCTTATAATATCTAAATATGATAATGCTGGTTTTACCATTAAAATATCGGCTCCTTCCATATCATCATAGGTGGCTTCCAGCAATGCTTCCTTTCTATTGGCAGGATCCATTTGATAGGTGCGCCTATCGCCAAAAGCAGGCGTAGAGTCGGCTGCATCGCGAAAAGGCCCGTAAAAAGCGGACGCATACTTTACAGAATAAGCCATAATGGGCGTGTGTTCGAACCCGTTATTATCCAACGCCAACCGAACGGCTTTTATGGTGCCATCCATCATGCCCGAAGGGGCAACCATATCGGCTCCTGCTTGTGCGTGCGAAATCACTTGCTTTTGAATATTGGTAAGCGTGCTATCGTTATCAACATCATTATTAATAATGATTCCACAGTGCCCGTGGTCGGTGTATTCGCAAAAGCAAACATCCGTTATTACCATAAGGGTTGGATAGTTCTTTTTAATGAAGCGAATAGCTTCTTGCATAATCCCTTTATCGTTCCACGTTTCTGTGCCTTCTGCATCTTTATGTGTAGGAATACCGAAGAGTAAAACCGATTGAATTTTTAACCCAACTACCTCGTCCAGTTCCTTCGAAAGTTTATCCAACGAAAAGCGTTTGATGCTGGGCATCGACTCTATTTCAGTTTCAATATTTTCGCCTTCTTCAATAAATAATGGATAGATAAAATCTTCTACATGTAATTGGGTTTCTCGAACCATATTGCGCAGAGGGGCAGACTTTCGTAATCTTCTCGTTCTATTCATTTTCAATCTCTTTTAAAATCTCCTGCATTAGCTCTTTGCCCCCATTATTCAATACCTGAGTGCCAAATCGAATTCCTAGTGATTCAAAATCAACAACATCCCCAATTTCTTTTAGTAGCACTGATTTTTTTCCATTTAACGAATAAACCCCTCCTTCAAAATGAATTAAACCCTTATTTAGGGTTACTTTTGCTCCAATGGGTGCGGTGCAACCTCCCTCCAATGTTTTCATAAAATCACGCTCAATTCGCACACAAACAGCTGTGTCTTTATGGTTTAAACTGCTGCAAGCTTGTAAGGTTTCGTTATCTGCCTTTAGGGCTGTAACCATAATGGCTCCTTGGGCTGGCGCAGGGGTCATCCATTCGAGAACAGTGTATTTTTCGGGTAGCAAATTAATGCGGTCGAGGCCTGCTTGCGCAAAAATAGCTCCCAGCCAATTACTCTCATTTAGTTTACGTAATCGTGTGTTTACATTGCCTCGTAAAGGCACTACTTGGTGGTTGGGATATTTTGCGAGCCATTGTGCTTTGCGCCTTAGGCTCCCAGTGGCAATTATGGGGGTATCATCGGTATCCTCACAAAACTCAGCACCTTTTTTGTACACGATTATATCGTGGTGCATGCCTCTTTTAAGCACTGCGGCTTGGGTAATATTTGGGTGTAAATCGGTAGGCACGTCTTTTAAAGAATGTACAGCAATATCGATGCGACCGGCAAGCATCGCATCATCCAAGTTTTTGGTAAATAAGCCAACCGTGCCCAATTGGTGTAATGGTTTGCTTAAATCTTGGTCGCCATGACCATCCACTTTAACCAACTCGGTTGCAAACCCTTTTTCCTCTAATAATGCCTTTACTTTATTCGCTTGCCAAAGAGCTAATTGACTGCTGCGAGTACCAATGCGTATTGTCTTACTCATACTACTTAACAAGTTCTTTCTCTTGAGGAGAAACGGGGTCAATATCGAAAACTTTATACATTAAATCAATACTTTTATTGGCACCGCCTGTATTAGCTCTTAGGTGCTTGGCAAACTGAGTGGTTATTTTATGCACAATTCGAGTAGTTATTTTTTCTACCTGATCGGCTGAGTAGCCGTTTCCGTTTACTTTTTGAAGCCCAACCTCATGCTTACGAAGTTGCTCTAATGTAGCCTTTAATGAATTAATTGCTGGTGTAAATTTACGGATATCGAGCCAATTGATAAACTCCTCGGTGCTATGCTCAATTATTTGTTCTGCAAAAGGAACTTGTTGTTTACGGTTTTCAATGGTTTCTTCTGTTATTTTCGAAAGTACGTCAATACCCACCAAGGTGATGTTGGTGTTTTTTACGATGGCTTCATCTACATTATTAGGAACAGATAAATCGAGTATCGTTAATTTTTGTGTGGAGGAGATATGCGCTGGGGTAATGGTTGGCTTAGAAGCTCCAGTAGCTACTATTAATAGGGTGCTTTGTTCTATGGCTTGATTTAGTTTGTTGTGGGGATAAACGTTGGCTTGTTTTAGTTCAGGCTTATTTAATGTAATTGGGGTTCGGTTAACTACTGCAATATTTTTGCAGTTTGTATAGGTAAATAAGTTTTGAACCGTATGTTCGCCAATGGCGCCAATGCCATAGACAAGCACAGATTCATCTTCCAAATTAGGAAAATGCTTGTTTAGGTATTGTGTGGCGGCATACGACACCGAAGTTGTGCCAGAGCTTAACGTGGTTTCGTTTTTTACCTGTTTACTTGCCTTAAACGCATGCGCAAAAAGCCTGTCCATAAAGGTGTTAATAACCCCTAACTCTTTACTTGTTTGATACGCTGTTTTTAGTTGACCTACTATTTCGTAATCCCCCAAAATTTGGCTTTCGAGGCCTGTAGCCAGACGAAACACATGATCGATGGCTGCTTTTGATTTTATAACATACGAGTATTTTGCAAACTCTTCGAGGGAGCCCTCTTCCCAAAATTTGTTTAGCAACCTAATAAGGTTAAAAGGGTGTTGTGCAAAGCCAATCAGCTCGGTTCGGTTACAAGTAGAAACCACAACCAAGCCATCCATCCCTTTTTCTGCCGCTTTTTGTAGCAGCTTTTTTTGGTTTTCGACAGACACACTAAACTTTCCTCTAGTGTGAGCATCTGCTTTTTTATAGCTAATGCCTATCACATAAAATGTGGATGTAATAGAATTCATTTTTTTTTGTAGTGCAATGAGCGCAAATATATTAGTAAGGTTAAGCCCGTTATATCGCCAAAAGAACTATAAGTTTCGCCAAAAGTAATTTGTGTGTATTTTTTTAAATAAATGACATTGGTCATTTTGCTACTTGAATTTTATCATAAAAACGTGTTTTATTAATTGTATAACTATATTTGTTGCCCTTATATAATTTTGAATGATTAAACATAGATACTAAATAAATTGATTGAAAATTTAGAAAATACCGCAAAAGGTTCATTTGAAATATTTAATGAAAACAATGAATTAATTGTGATGAAATTGAGCAATGCTAAAGATGAACCGTGTACTCTTCCCAAAAATATAATTAGAGAATTAGTACATCTTTATATTTGTTTAGAAGGGTCAATCTCGGTTGAGATTACTAAACAGCATTATAGTTTCCCATTAAAAGAAGACACCTCTACGTTAATTTTTATTAAAGATTTTAGACCCGAATTAAAATTTAACATGCAGCCTAATACTAAGGTTATAGGTATTTATATTTCTGTTGATAGGCTTCATTCCTTATTTTCTCAGGATGCGAGCCAGTCTCCGGTATTTGATAATATTGGTATGGGCAAACGAATTATTGAGACTGCTACAAATAAAGCCGATGTTCGGGAAGTAGCTTATCAGCTATTTCAAAAAGACTTATCCGAAACCTATCAGGCCATTTATGTAAAGGGAAAGCTATTAGAACTTTTAAGTGCTTTTTTTTATGTTGCTAATAATGGAAACACAGAACAGTGCCCCTACATTGCTAATGAAGAGAGTGCTGCAAAAATTAAAAAAGCAAAAACAATTATTATAAGCAATTTGGTGGAAGCTCCCTCATTAAATGATTTGGCAAAAATGGTTGGATTAAATGTAAGGGCTTTAAAAGAAGGGTTTAAAACATTGTATGGTAAGCCTGTTTTTACCTATCTGTTTCATTACCGCATGGAAGAAGCCAAAAAAATGCTTGAATTGGGTACACTTAATGTGAGTGAAATAGCCCCCTTGGTTGGGTACAGCTCTTCGAGCCATTTTATTACAGCATTTAAACGAAAGTATGGGGTTACACCAAAACAAATTTTAAGGTAAGTTGTTATGAGCGAGAAGTTGGGAGTTGGAAGAGGTAAAAAGGGAGTTTTATTGGTTAATTTGGGTTCGCCCCAAAGCCCCAATGTAAAAGATGTAAAAAAATACCTCAATCAGTTTTTAATGGATGGGAATGTGATAGACATTCCTTACCTGTTACGGCTGTTTTTGGTGAGAGGAATTATTGTGCCCAATCGATCAAAAAACTCTGCCAAACTTTATCAAAAAATATGGACTGAAGAGGGGTCGCCTTTGATCGTTAATAGTGAGAAGCTAGCAGGCAAAATTAAAAGCAAAATTGCTACACCTTTAGCCTTGGCTATGCGCTATGGAGAACCATCGGTAAAAAAGGGGTTGGAGCAATTGGTGGCACAAGGAGTGGAAAATGTGTTGGTTGTACCTTTATATCCGCAGTATGCCATGAGCACCACCAGAACGGTAATAGAGGATGTTGAAAAAGCAAAGAGTGTAAATTTTCCGGCATTAAAACTAAGTTACTTGCCTGCCTTTTATCATAATGGTGCGTACATTAATGTATTAGCCAAATCAATTAAAGATAAAATAAAAGGAGCTAAGCCAGATCATGTATTGTTTTCGTACCACGGCTTGCCTGAGCGCCACTTGCGCAAAACCGACCCCACGGGCAACCATTGTTTGCAAACCAAAGATTGCTGCACAACACCAAGCAAAGCACATAAAACCTGCTATAAGCACCAGTGCCTAACTACCACAGCACTTGTTGCTAAAAAGCTTGGGCTTGAAAGTGGCACGTTTTCAAATTCGTTTCAGTCGCGGTTAGGCAAAGACCCTTGGATGCAGCCTTATACGAGTGAAACCGTAAAAAAAATGCCCGCCAAAGGCATCAAGAACTTAGCCGTGGTTACCCCTGCTTTTGTAAGCGATTGTTTAGAAACGATTGAAGAAATTGGAATGGAAGCCAAGGAAGATTTTGTGGAAAATGGCGGAAACGCCTTTACTAGAATTGAGTGCTTAAATGATACCGAAGAGTGGGCTGACTTATTGGCTAGTTGGGTTGAAGAGGAGGCTTTATTTGGTGTGGGTTATTAAAAACAGCCAGCAGTTATTCGGGTTAATAAGTATAAAATCCTTTGCCCGATTTTCGTCCCCAATGGCCAGCATCTACTTTTTGTTGCTGAATGCGGCTGGGCCTAAATTTACTATCTTGATGAAAGGCATTGAACATACTTGTAGTTACACTAAAGTTGGTATCTACACCTATTAAATCCATAAGCTTAAAAGGGCCCATTTTAAACCCACTGGCTTCCATTAATCGGTCGAGGCCTTCTACCGTTGAAACGCCTTCTTCTACTATTTTAAGGCTTTCTACATAAAAATGTCGAGCAACTCTATTCACAATAAAACCTGGGGAGTCGGCTGCATTAACAGGCGTTTTACCAATATTTTTTGCAAAAGAAGTAAGTTGGTTTACCACCTGCTGGCTTGTGGCAGCTCCAGAAATAACTTCTATCAATTTCATTATATGAGCCGGATTAAAAAAATGAAGCCCAACTACATTTTCTGGACGTTTTAGTGTAGCCGCAATTTGAGTTATTGGAATGGAAGAGGTGTTGGTTGCTAAAATGGTATTTGTGGAATTAACCTTTTCAAGTTGCGCAAATAGCTGCTGTTTTACTACCAGCTTTTCAATAATAGCTTCAATTATTAAATCTGCTTTAATAAGGTTTAACTCTGCAACAGAAGTTAGGTTTTGCAGCGTACTAGATTTTATGGCTTGGGTTACTTTGCCTCTTTCGATTCCTTTATCTAAGTTTTTTTCAATGGTTTTAAAAGCAGCATTAACAGCATCAGGATTCGCATCAAATAAAATGGTAGGATAGCCTGCCATCGCAGATACTTGAGCTATACCTAACCCCATAGTGCCTGCTCCAATTACTCCTACTGTTTTTATCTCTTTCATATATTTTTCAACCACAAAGTACACTAAGAAGGCACAAAGAACACTAAGGTTTTGTGCGCTTTGTGTCTAAAACTCTGTGATCTCTGTGGTTATTTTTAAAATTACAACGATTTAAACTGAGCCAAAAAACCATATCATTTATTTACCATTTAACCCAACCTAGTCATGCATTCCAGTGATTACCATCAATATTTCGTACTGATGCGCCCATGCGTTAATATGCTTAGTGTACTCTGCTAGAGATACTGAGTGAGCATAAGAGCAATATGAACTAAGAGTTAAACTAACTGTTTTGGAGGGTTCTTCCATTTAGCACTTATTTTTTCAAGATATTTTTTTTCTTGTTTTTATCTCTTTCATATATTTTTCAACCACAAAGTACACTAAGAAGGCACTAAGAAGGCACAAAGAACACTAAGGTTTTG
>JALSJD010000240.1 GCA_026989535.1 Cyclobacteriaceae bacterium | reverse complement strand
CTAAACCAGAAGTGCCTTTAGGTCGAATATTTCAGTATTATGCTAATTTTATTCCTTGGATTGCCAATTTAATTTCACCCATAACTGTTTTTATTGCTACTGTTTTTGTTACGGCTAATATGGCCAGCCATACCGAAATAATTTCCATATTAGCAAGTGGCGTATCTTTTAAAAGAATGCTTGTGCCCTATTTTGGGGCAGCATTAATCATTGCTTTAGTTAGTTTCTATTTTAATGGGTGGGTAATACCCAATGCCAACAAAAGCAGGCGTTCGTTCGAAATTGAATTTATCGAAGGGAAATTTTATTTTTCTAAAACAGATTTTCATATTCAAGTAAGCCCCACCGAGTACCTTTACTTGCAACGTTATGATAATAACCGTGACCTTGGGCATAAGTTTACCATGGAGCGGATTGAAAATGACAGCCTAAGAGAAAAGCTATCGGCCAATCAAATTGAATGGAACGACTCTACAAAAAAATGGAGGCTTAAAAGGTGGCAACGGAGGGTGATTTTAAAAAAAGGAGAAGAGGTTACTTTTGGCGCAGTAATGGACTCAACTTTAGTTATTTACCCCAAAGACTTTCAATCTCAACACAGGCTTTGGGAAACCCTCACCTTGCCTGAATTAACAGATAAAATAGAAGAAATTACCTTTAGAGGGTTAGAGGGGGCTAAAATTTATAAGGTGGAAAAGTACTTTAGATATACGATGCCCTTTACAGTTTTTGTATTAGTATTTATTGGGGTTATTGTGTCTTCTCGCAAAAGTCGCGGAGGCACAGGGCTACAAATTGCTATTGGGTTTGTTATATCATTTATCTTTATCATATTCGTAATTACCAGCAGAGGAGTGGCTGAGGGTGGACTAATTCCGCCCATGATAGCGGTGTGGATACCCAATGTGGTGTTCTCGTTTGTTGGTCTGTTTATGTATAAATACGTGCCAAGGTGATGCTAAAGTCGAGGCCTTATTTAGTGCCTGTCCATAAAGTCCGCTATCTTCGTTATGTTCATTTAAAAAATGCTCATTTCCAAAAGGAAACTCCGCTTTTTTAAATTTCACAAGCCCTGCCCACCGTACTTTGTACTAAGGGAGGCGGGCTTGATAGCAAACTTTCTGAATCAGGCACCGAGTTTATAGGCAAACACCATTTTTGTTTGTCCATAAACTCTAATAAACAAAAATCGAACAATAAAAATTTCAAACCTATTAAGAGTTTGATTATTAAATAATTGCGTTTTGGACTCGATAGCTATCCGGGTTTATTTGTGCTTTGATTTTTGATATTTGTGCTTTTCAAAACATTTACTTTATGAACAGGCCTTATTTACACCTTCATTTTCTGGTTTTTTTGTGGGGCTTTACGGCTATTTTAGGGCTGCTTATTAAATTGCCTTTTGCTGAGGTGGTGTTTTACCGAACACTTATCTCTTTTATAGCATTTGTTCCTGTATTAATTTTATTCAAAGTTTCTTTTAAGTTAGCACCCAAAGTTATTAGTAAACTTTTGCTAACCGGGGTTATCATTAGCTTTCATTGGCTATTGTTTTTTGGAGCCGCAAGGTATGCAAATGCTTCGGTAAGTTTAATTGGTTTGGCTACTACCAGTTTATGGACTGCCCTGTTGGAGCCTTTGGCCAGAAAACAGCGCATTAGCAAGTTGGAAGTACTCTTTGGAGTAGCTATTATTATGGGTATTTATGTAATTTACTTAGATGATTTTAGCTATGGCATTGGTCTTATTATGTCAATAGCTTCGGCTTTTTTTGCGGCTATATTTACGGTAGCTAATTCTTTATTTGTAAAACGGCATAATCCATTACAAATCACCTTTTACGAAACAGGTGGCGCATTTTTAGGAACAATCCCTTTTGTGCTGTGGCATTTGCATTCAACGGGGTTATCAATGGCTATGCCATCTTCGCTTGATTGGATGTATTTATTAATTTTGGCCTTGGTGTGTACCGTGTATGCCAATGCTGCCTGGGTGTATATTTTAAAGAAAATATCTGCCTTTGCAGGCAATTTAGTTATCAACCTCGAACCCATTTATGGCATATTGCTAGCACTTTTAATTTTTGGACAAACCGAAGAAATGAACCCCGGTTTTTATGGAGGAGGGGTACTAATAATACTTACCATTTTTGCATACCCTGTAGTGAGTAAGCGGTTTAGGGGTGGCTTAAAATAAGGGAGCAAAATGCCTGTTTTAAATTAGGATCTGTTGAGAAACTACCCCTCCAAGGTTTTGACTTTATAGACAGGCACTAATTAAGTCTGGCAAGTATATTAACATACCTATCAGGCACTTCACCTTTGGCTGCGGTTTCATAATCAGTATAACTGCAAGGAGCCAAGCTGTTTCTGCCGTAGGTTGCTAATGATTTATTATCTTCCAACGGGATTTCCATCCACCATCGTTCGCTCATAGTGCTTTTATAAAATACGATGGAAGCGAGGCTTTCTCCGTGCATCTCAACTACATATTTTGTATAGTTTTCGGTGTTGTTTGCAGATTCTCCTTTGCGGTGGTTTATGCCTTCTAAAAAATACCAAATCATAATGGCAATTACAGAAGCCGTTTTATGCGAGCTATCGTCTTTTGTAGGATCGTACTCATAAAATCCTGCTGAGCTTAGCTTTTCATTTTGGCCTGCATACCAACAAATTTGGCAAGCTTCTTCGCCTGTTAGGCCAAAAGGTTGAGCATTATTGCTACCGGGAGCATCAGACGAGCGGATGGCAGAAATATCGAAACTAAGCATATCTGCTTCTCTAATAATAGGTTCCACATCTTTCAATAACTCTCTCAAATGTCCAATCCGATAAGTCTCAAAGTATAACCGCTCTAACACGCTTATCGATGTTTTTTCAATTAAATAAGATTGATAGGCTAAATGACTATAATGAAACAAGTAATTGGGTTCGTGAACCAACATTTGATGAATATGTGTTTGCTCTGGATGCTCCGACTCTTCCATATCTAAAAATGCATCTACATTGAGTACGGTAATTAATTTTTCCAATCCTTCGTAGGCCATAAACTGCCCGTAATCCATATTATGCGTGCCTCCTATAATTACCGGAATAATGGAGTTTCTGATTAAATGCTCACAAACTTCTTTTATTCTCCCATAGGTTTCTTCAAGGTCAACTCCCGGGTTTAAATTACCTAAGTCAATAATTGTATGAGATCCTTCCCCTCTTTTTAAATGATACAGCTTATCTCTAATAATATCGGCTCCTTGTGCAATGCCTTTAAGGGTATTATTATTTTGGTAAAAGTTAATGCCAAACAAAGCAATTGAGTGGTCTTCTAGTTTCGGCAGCTTTCCTGTGTTAACATTAATTCCTTTATAAAAAGAGCTTACAGAGCTAATACTGTCAGTAAGTTGTTCATCAACAGGGGTAAAAAATAAGTCTAAGTCCATTGAGTTAATTGTCAAGAATTACATCAAATAATTCCAAAGCAGCACGGTCGGCAGATTCCATGGCACCTTGCACCGTTGCATTATTGCCATTAAGTGCGGTTGCTTCTCCTGCCCAAAAAACCCGATCCTGAATAGGTATGGCCATTTGAGCCGCTGCGCCTGTACCACTTACCAAAGGGTACGATTGGGCTCCTTTTATGTACTCTTGTTTGCTCCAATCAAAAACATAACTGTCAGCGGCATTAAATTCTTTGCTGGCTTTACCCCCCTGTGCAGGATAAATAGCATCTAAGTCTGCTAATAGCAATAGCATTATTTCCTCATCCGTTTTTCCTGCCATAGCTTCCGCTTGATCTCCAACAATTAATGCAGTTAACACACGGTTAGAGTTTGTTCTAACAATGCCAGGCACATAGTATTCGCGCGCGTAACCTTCTGTGTATATAGAGGTAGAAGACTTATCCCAAAAATTAGAGATAAAACTTAAGGTAACTTTTATGCCTCCTGACATACCAATTCGATTCCAAGCAGAGGTGTTTACCAACGGCAGCGGAGGTGAAAATGTAATTGCCCCTGATTTTAAAATGGCAATAGGAACAGTTATAATAACGCGTGTGCACTCATGGGTATTTCCGTTGCCATCGGTTAATATTATATTGGTTGGGTTGGTATAATCAATGGTTGTAATTGGCGTATTAAATTTAATCAAGGAGAGTACATCATTATATAAACTGCCCAATACTTGTACCAGCGATTGATTAGTACTAAAATATCGTCCTTCGCCTCCGTCCCATTTTTTTAAATTATCAGATAAGCCTTTAACGCTTATGTTATTATAGGTGGCACCTGCAGGTGTTGCCACTTGCCCTTCAACCACGTGATGCGCTCTAGCTGCTATTTGGGCACTAATAACAGCATTTTGTAAGGTTAAATCTGGGCCACCATAATTTTTAAGGTTAGCAACAAAGTTTTGAGCATTAATAAAATCATTATCAGGTTTGGTAATTAAGTCAGTTTCAAAGCTTGGCACACCATCCATTACAAACGATCCTTTTTTTGGAATTTCTTCCAACGTTATTCCTTTGTCTTTTATGCCATTATACCAAGCGTTAGAATTGCCATACACATAGTCAGCACCTTGTTCTAGTGGAAAATCGAAAAAGGGGTCGTTTATTTTAACCCTTCCTCCATAAAGGCCTGAAGCTTCTAATATCTCAACACTTACATTCTGGTTTTTAATAAGCTGAGCAGCGTGCAAACCTGCTGCTCCTGCACCTATAATAATTACTTTCCCATCGTAAACGGGTTTAAGTGGAGGGTCCTTGGGAGCACATGAATTTAGCAAGGAAGGAAACATCATTCCTGCAGGTACTGTTAACGCCAACTTTTGTAAAATTTCTCTTCTCTTCAATGGGTAAAATTTTTTACTTTTACCAAAGTAACAGTTTTTTTACATTATTTATAACATATTTTGGCTGTAGGTAGCCTAAAATAAAATTTGCAGCTTTCTTTTTTATGTACGGAATTATATTTTTTGCAGTGGTTGGTGCTGGTTTTTTGCTGTTTTACTATAGCAGAAAGGTAAAACCAATTACTTCTCCATTTCCTTTGGCATGGGTCGAAATATTAAAAGACAAGGTTCATTTTTACAAAAAATTAGACCCTGTGGGGCAAACAATGTTCGAAATTAGGGTACAGCGGTTTATTAATGCTAAACGAATTACGGGCGTAGCTACCGAAGTTGATGATACAATAAAATTATTGGTAGCTTCGAGTGCCATTATCCCCACGTTTGCTTTTCCTAATTTTAACTACCCCAATGTAAACGAAGTGCTTATTTACCCCAATGCCTTTAATAAGAATTTTGAAACGGGCGAAGGAGCCGATGGTAATATTTTGGGTATGGTGGGTAACCGATTTATGAAAGGCATTGTGATTTTTTCTAAACCTGCGTTACTTGCTTCTTTTAATGGCAAAGCCAATACATTTAATGTTGGCATTCATGAATTTGTTCATTTAATAGATGGGTTGGATGGTGCCATTGATGGAGTGCCGGAAATGCTTATTAATAATTCGTTTGCTTTGCCTTGGTTAACAGAGGTAAAAAAGGAAATGAGCAAAATTAGAAATAATAAATCGGACATAAACCCGTATGCACTCACCAACGAAGCGGAATTTTTGGCAGTAGCAAGTGAGTACTTTTTTGATGCCCCTGAAAAGTTTGAGCGAAAACACCCAGCGTTATATGCCTATATGGAAAAGATTTTTCAACAAGAGGCAGGATGAAACACCATTATTTACAAGAAAACTCCCTAATTAACACGAATTAGGAAACTATACTTGCCTAATTAACACGAATTAGGAAACTATACTTGCCTAATTAACAAAATTATAGTATTTTTACCCTATGTGGTATTCGAGGTATTATGAAAAGGCAATGGCGACATCACTTTTTAAGAAAGGGAAAGTAACGTTGTTTTATGGAGCAAGAAGAGTGGGTAAAACCGCGATGTTGTTAAAGTACTTAAATGAGCATAGCGGTAAAGTTTTTCAAGGATCAGGGGATGACATTGACCTGTCTAATATTTTAAGTTCAAGAGAAGGTTCTCGAATTTTGGCAGCATTTGGTAATTACGATGTGGTATTTATAGATGAAGCTCAACAGATTTCCGGGATAGGGTTGAGCCTAAAAATATTGATAGATAATTCTCCCGAATTAATAGTAATTGCCACCGGATCATCTGCCTTTGATTTAGCAAATGCCGTTGGAGAACCTTTAACTGGGAGAAGCTTTACTTTTCACTTATATGCTTTATCAATGCTTGAAATAGCTCAGCAGTTCGGCAATTTTGAAGTACTTAAAAATGTAGATAATTACCTCATTTATGGTACGTATCCCGAAGTGCTGAAGGCCGCAAATAGTGGTGAAAAAGTTGAGTACCTTACCACCTTACGAAATTCCTATCTATTTAAGGATATTTTGGTGTTAGACAGCATCCGTAACTCTGGTAAGTTAATTGATTTGCTCCGATTAATCGCTTTTCAAATTGGGCATGAGGTTTCGTTAAATGAGCTTGCTAATCAACTAGGAATAGCCAAGCAAACGGTATATAGATACTTGGATTTACTTGAAAAAACATTTATCATTAAAAAAGTGGGTGGATTTTCAAGAAACCTTAGAAAGGAAGTAAACAAATCGCACCGCTATTATTTTTACGATAATGGGGTTAGAAATGCCGTGATTAATAATTTTAACCCAATGGAGCTCCGTAACGATAAAGGAATGCTTTGGGAGAATTTTCTATTTATGGAGCGTTTGAAAAGACAATCTTATAAGCAAATTTACAGCAATGTGTATTTTTGGCGTACGTATGATAAAAAGGAACTCGACTTGGTAGAAGAACGAGGCGGAAAGCTTTATGGCTTTGAATTTAAGTATGGTACTAAAAAAGTAAAACCACCCAAAGCGTGGGTTGATACCTATGATAATGCTACTTGGGAGGTAGTTAACAAGGAGAATTTTTTAGACTTTGTTCTCTAGCCTGTATAATTCATGAATCTTCGTGATGAGCATTTCAAGTGGCTGTTAATCAGGTGCTCACGGAGAATTTTGAAACGGAGGCGTAGCGAGCTACGTTGAGTAGCAAAATTTGAGTAAGTGCCTGAATGATAGTCAATTGGAATGCGTAATAGATTATTCATGAATTATTCAGGCTAGCCCATCACTCCAGAAACAAACCGGTCTTTCCCATTTAAATCTTGATGGAGACTCACTTGTTTGAACGAATGACTCATCAATAAATCAACCACTTCTTTTCCGAACTGCTCATTAATTTCGAAATAAAGTTTTCCGTTAGGGGTTAGATGATTTAAAGCTACTTGAGTTATTTGTTTGTAAAATAATAAAGGGTTGGTGTTAGGTACAAATAAAGCTGAATGTGGCTCGTGGGCAAGCACATTTTGCTTCATTTGTGGCTTCTCGTTTTCTAATACATAAGGAGGATTGCTAATAATTACATCGTATTTTTTTGTAAGCCTATCCTTCAAAATATCAAGGTAATTAAAATCTACTTTGGCTTTTAATTCATCCGCATTTTGAGAAGCCGTTTGTAAGGCTTTCTTGCTAATATCAATGCCCTCGTATAGGTGTTGGTTGGCTTCTAGCTTTAGCGTAATAGGAATGCAGCCACTGCCAGTGCCAATATCTAAAATAACTAATTTTCTATTATTATCAAGTTCGTTTAACACGAGGTAAACCAGTTCTTCTGTTTCTTGCCTGGGTATAAGTGTGTGTTCATTTACAAGAAATGGTCGCTCATAAAAATATGCTTTACCTAAAATATATTGTATGGGTTCATTAGATTTTAGCCTTTTTATAATTGACTGAATTTGCTTTTCAAATTGTGGCTCCGAATGGAAAGGTTTATCTATAAGAATATCAGTTTTGTCAAAACCAGAAAAATGTTCTACAATCATAAAAGCAAGGGGTTCTGCTTCTTCGTTAAATTGTGGGAGCAATTGGGCGCGAATATTTTTTAGTAATTGATATGAAAACGTTTTAACCATTTAATCTCTTAATCAGATTAACCTGTATTATTCCTGAATCTTCCAGGGCAATTGCATATTAAATCGAGGCAGAAGCTTTTTGATTTTGGAATAAATAAGTAGTAATCTTTATAGGCCACACTACTCCCTTGCGAGAGCAA
>JALSJD010000239.1 GCA_026989535.1 Cyclobacteriaceae bacterium | reverse complement strand
GCCTGACAGCTATAAGGAAAACCATGATTACTACCCTACATCCAGCGTTAGTAAATACCATTAACACTTTGCGTGAGCAGCAGCTCTCCAAAGAAAGACAAGCTGTATGCCAACCGCTTATTGATTACCTCAAAGAAAAGCGTAGCAAAAAAGAGGAAATCAACCTTAATTTTATTTGCACCCATAATTCACGTAGAAGCCAATTTGCACAGTTATGGGCACAAACGGCTGCATTTTATTATGGAATCGAAATAAATTGTTTTTCTGGTGGAGTGGAGGTTACTGCTTTTAATAAACAAGCCGTTGCTTCGGTTAAAAAAGCAGGGTTTGAAGTGTCTTCGCACGGCAAGACAAACCCTACCTATACTGTATCCTTTGCGAATCAAGCGTTACCGCTAGTTATGTTCTCCAAACTGTTTGATGATTCGAACAGCCCTTCATCCAATTTTGCCGCAGTAATGACCTGCGCTCATGCAGAGGAAAATTGCCCGCTTATCCCGGGTACTGAAGCACGCATTCCGCTCTTATACGAAGACCCCAAGGTCTTTGATGGCACGCCTCTTGAGGCTAAAAAGTATAATGAACGGTTGATGCAAATAGCTACTGAATTATTCTATGTTTTTTATCAACTTAAATAGGGTCTGCTGAAAAACGCCTTAATGCCAATTAATCAGTCAGTTAACAAGGTATATAGTTTAAAAGTCCCACAAAACCTTCCTCTTTGCCTGCGCCTCGTAGTATACATAATACAACATCGTCTTGTCAAAAAGGAATATTTCACACTTGGGACTTTTTCAGCGAACCCTAAATAATAGAGACTTCATTGAGAAGGAACAAAGAGTATCTCACTCTTTGACCTTTTATAAACTTGAATTGCCTTATTTTTGACGGATAATTTTACAGATATATGGAAGAAATTAAAAAGCTTATTTTAAATGATGTACACGAAGCCCTAGGAGGAAAACTAATTCCATTTGCTGGTTATAATATGGCGGTTCGCTACACCTCCGACATTGACGAACATATGACCGTTAGAAATGGCGTTGGGGTTTTTGATGTGTCGCATATGGGTGAGTTTTTTCTGAGGGGGCCAAAAGCACTCGATCTTATTCAAAAAATAACAAGTAATGATGCCAGCAAACTAACCTCTGGCAAAGCTCAGTATTCTTGTTTTCCTAATGCTGATGGAGGTATTATAGATGACTTAATTGTTTACAAAATAAGTGAGCATGAATATATGCTGGTAGTAAATGCGGCTAATATGCAAAAGGATTGGGACTGGGTGACTAGTAATAACGACCTTGGCGTTGAAATAGAAAATGCCTCTGACCAATATTGCTTATTTGCTGTTCAAGGGCCAAAAGCAACCCCGGTACTGCAAAAATTAACAGAGGTAAATCTTAATGAGATTAAATATTACCACTTTAAACAAGGTGCTATTGCAGGTGCTGATAATGTAATTATTTCAGCCACAGGCTATACCGGTTCTGGAGGTTTTGAGCTTTATGTAAAAAATGCAGACGCCAAAATGGTTTGGAATGCCATTTTTGAAGCAGGCAAAGACGAAAACATTAAACCCATTGGCTTGGGAGCCCGTGACACCCTACGTATGGAAATGGGATTTTGCCTTTATGGCAACGATATAAACGACACCACCTCTCCGTTAGAAGCTGGCTTAGGGTGGATTACCAAATTTACCAAAGAGTTTACTAACTCAGAGGCCTTAAAAGCTCAAAAAGAAAATGGCGTTAGCAAAAAATTGGTAGGCTTCGAAATGATTGACAAAGGGATTCCACGCCATGATTATATCCTCGAAAATGAGGAAGGAAACGAGATAGGCATCGTAACATCGGGCACTCAATCGCCTATGCTTAGCAAAGGAATAGGCATGGGGTATGTAAAAACTGAGTATGCTAAATCAGGCACTGTAATTTATGTAGCTGTTAGAAAAAGAAAACTAAAAGCTGAAATAAAAAAGTTACCTTTAGTTTCTATTTAATTTTTTGTGCTTGAAATATAAAAAACATATAACCCTCACAATACTTTTTGGTTTAGCAATTACTTTTTCTTTTGCGCAATCGTTTTTAGTGCTAGAAAAAATGGGAACTAAAAAACGATATGTCTATCACATTGGCCAGCAAATTAACTACCAAATAGAAGGGAAAAAGGGAATGGAGCAACGTATTCTTACCCATATTTTAGACAGCGCATTTATAACTCATAATGATACCATCCCTTTTAGCACTATTAAAATGGTACATATTGGCCATAAGAGAGAGTCGGGGTTATTAACTACAGCTGGCCCAGTATTAATTATGGCTGGGGTTGCAATTTTAGCTATAGATGTTATAAACCGAGGACTTATACAGGATGGTGATTACACTTGGGATAGCGGCATTGGTGTTGCTTCGGCAGCATTGGTAACTTCTGGAGCTCTTATTATGGTACTCCGAAAAAACAAAAAGAATTTAAGCAATAATGGCTGGTGGCGGTTACGAAAAGCTGTTATTTATTAGCTTGCTACCTACAACGGCAAGACCATTCAGCTACAATTAGAACAATTAAAGTTATCGGGTTTTGATACTATTACTAATTATTTAATTCTTCTTTATTCTTCCTTGATTTTTCAGAATTCCCAAGAAACTGAGCTGCCAATCCTGTTAAACCAAATCCACTAACAATTCCACCTGCAATTTCATGATTCAATAGGATGCAGGCGACACCTCCGACAATAGCGGTTATTGCAATTGCGAATGCAAATGTTTGCCCTCTTTTTTTTGCTTCAAATGATTTGTCGATTATTTTAGCGTCTCTTTGGTGAGAATACTTTTGCTCATCTATTGGCATCTGCACAATCAATTGAGCAAAATCAGGGTTTACTTCTATATACTGTTGTAAAACTTCTGGAGGAGGGAGAGGACCAGAAAAGCTACTACTATGTTGTGTTACTTCCTGATAAATTTCCAACTCCATTATTTCACTTAGTGAATTAAGAAGTTTTCTTTTTTTAGTATTAGATAGTCCAGCAAATAAATGTGGGTTCTTTTCTAAAAGTTGAACCTCAAGGTTTTTTGGCTTTGGAGATGAGGGAATATTATCAGAAGCTGGCATTATAATTTAATAAACACACTCTCTTCTTTCACAAGGTTTTTTAATGCCTTGTTTCTTTGCGTAATCAGTAAAAGCATTATTAAAATGGACACCTACATTAAGCCATGTTCTATTAATCGCATTAAATGTGGTTGGATAATAATAGAAGCTGTTAAAATGATTTAACCCTTTTATATCATATATAGAACCCATTCCTTTTAAAAAATTTTTTTTGTAATTCATATTATTTTTTTTATACCTAAATATACGAATAAATCTACTAGTTGGATACATTTTATTAAGTGGCTGCAAAATTACAAAACTATAATCAATTAATATGGTTGTTTGTTCTCTTAATCAAATATAGCGATCCCATTTAATAGTCAATGCTTTTATTAATACAATAGTTGCATTAGTCTTAGACAATTTAAAACTCCATACGCTCATTGGTATGTTTATCTTAGTTAACGCCAAGTAGGTAACAATCGCTAAAACAGCATAGGGTAATAGTGCTAAACTACAAGTTATTGGCGTTGAACTAGCTCCGCAAAATTTTTAACTTAGGCTCGTGTTTACTGAATTGGCTGCCCAAATTAAAAATTTGTCTCCTTAGGTCACGAAATTTTTGTACTTTTAAACCCCTACGCAGTCTAGCGTGGCGCTAAAGCTTACTTTCTAACCTAAATTATTCAGGCTAAATAACACTCCCATACAAACTTTATCGAATTATAGGTATGCTTTAAAGCATTTTCTGCCTCGCTCTTCGTAAACCATTCTACCTTTTCAATGCTTTCGTCCTCTTGCGGAGCCATTTTTTGGTCGTTTATACACTCCATGGCGTACCATTTAGTTTGCTTTAAAATACGTTTTTTTCTGAACGTATAAGTATGCCATGTTGTACATATTTTTTTGCCTAATACCACCTTAACACCGGTTTCTTCCGTTACTTCTCTAACAGCCGCCAACTTAAACGATTCGTCCTTTTCAAGCTTTCCTTTCGGAAAATCCCATTTGCCCAACCTATAAATCAGCAATTCTTTATCCTCTTTTTGCACCACACCTCCCGCAGCCGTCATCACTTTAAACAACGACATAAAATCTTCTTTTGCTTCCTTATAATTATGGGGTCGGATAACAAACCGTGTATCGTTAAACGGCTCTTCTACCAACTGATTAATCATTTGGCGAACCTGCGGAGCACCTACATCATCTATTAATACATTGCCTGTTAACTCCGATAAATTAATAACTGAATTGGATTTAATAACAGCATCAAATACAGAAGAGTCAATGGGTTCATCTTCTTTTACAAATTTTACAGGGGTATCGTTAATAAACAAATTCATTGGTAGCAGGTCTTTAATTCAAACATACTACCAATATTAAAAATGAGCTAGTACCTTTGGCACAAAATTAAAAAAATGAGTAAATCTGTTGCCAACCAAGTTGCGGCTTACCTGTTAGATATTGAAGCCATCAAGTTGTCTGTTAAAAAACCATTTACTTGGGCATCGGGTTGGCAATCGCCTATTTATTGCGATAACAGGCTGTCTCTTTCATACCCAACCATAAGAACCTATATAAAGGAGCAACTCGCCCAAAGTATTACCTCTGCTTTTCCAAAGGTGGAAGCCATTGCAGGCGTAGCTACGGCCGGCATACCGCAAGGTGCGTTAGTGGCAGAGGCTTTAGACCTACCTTTTATCTACATCCGTTCTAAACCCAAAGGCCATGGCATGACCAATATGATTGAAGGAAGGGTTGTAAGAAAACAAAAAACAGTATTAGTAGAAGACCTTATTTCCACCGGGGGAAGCTCACTAAAAGCAGCCGATGCGTTAAAAGAAGCAAAGATAACAGTGTTGGGCATGGCTGCTATATTTACCTATGGCTTCGATATTTCTAAAAACAACTTTAAAAAAGCCAACGTAGAGGCAATAACCCTTAGCAATTATGCAGCTATGCTCGAAGAAGCCGTTGCTAATAATTACATATCCGAAAAGGATTTAGTATCCTTAAAAGCATGGCGCGTTGACCCTGAAAAGTGGAACAGGTAGTTATTGCCTATTCCAATATCACTTTCTCTTTTTTAGGATATTTTACACTGTATTTCAGCAGCAATTCCTTTTGACTTTTTGCAGCCAAATTCAACTCCCACCTAACTTCTCCAGTTGCCACATCCAGTTTTCCACCGGAGAGTTCATCCTGCGAAATAGATATATCGCTTAATGAGGCGATAGGGATTTGGTCTAAAATAGTTAATTTAATAGGTTGCGATTTTTTATTGCGAGCAATAATTTTAAAACCGCGCGAATCTATTTTATTAGCTCCAACCGTTCTCTTTTTGCTAAATTCATCTACTTTTTCTCTACCAACAATTATGTTTTTATCTCTACCCAAGGAGATATTCAGGGTATCGCTTAATGATTTGGCCTCCAAAATAGACCGCCCCACATAAGCATCCTCGAAATACAAATTGGCTTCGCCCTCCAACAAATTATACTGATCCCAATTAATTATGCGAGCTATTAAAAAGGCATCTTTATCCAGCTTAGGTACTGCATAATACTCATAGATAGATTCAATATCATAAGAGGTTAAATCCACCGTAAGTTTTTCTCCATTCGATTTTATGCTGTATGGTGTTTTTACCTCAAACTCAACTGTGGTTTGGTTTTCGATGGTAGTTGTTTGAATAACTTTGCTTTTTTTTGAAATACTTGAACTCCCTCTAATTCTAATTCGACTGGCTGCCCCAGGTTTGCCATAACCTGTTGTAACCACTTCGCTTAATTGTTGCACATCAGCATATAATTGAACATCCATTCTCGCTCCATTTATTGCTCGTTCCTGAGTTGCAAGCCCAATAAATGAAAACACTAAGGCTGAAGCCTTAGTAGGAAGTGTTAAAGAATAGAGGCCATCCGTATTGGTTACGGTGCCAATGGTGGTGCCTTTAACCACTACATTAACTCCGGGTAATGGCATTCCATCTTCGGCCGATGTAACACGGCCCGAAACACTACCTAAAACGCTGGTAATGGCAGTATTATACGTTATTGCATACCTTGTGTTTCTGGCATAGTTTAAAAACCACGTATTTAAATTGGGCACCGTACCCGATTGGTTAGGGTTGCCATTGGAGAACTTTAGTTTTACATTTTTCCAGTCAACCCCGGTATTTTGATACACATCGGCTTTATAATTTAAGGCAATGGGGCTTTGCACATCTTTAACCCGAACATCGTATTTAGGAAACCAGCCTGCATTAGCAGCAAGGTAAGTAATTTTAAAACTGCCCTGTACTTTAGTTTTGGCACTTACTCTTACCACAATTTCACTCGTAGGCAGTTCTTTTCCGTTTCGTACCTCATTTACTTGTAGAGCCAGTTTCTCACGGCTCGCTTTTAATTTAGTTATGGCAGCATTTACTTTTAGTTCTTCCGTTTTAATATTGGTTAGTTCTCTATCGTACAAATCAACAGCCTGCTTTAATTGAGTTAGAGAAACCCCTGTATTTTGCCCTCCTAACGATTTATTAGCGTTAAGTAAACTAAGGGTTATTTTGAGTACTTCAAGTCTTGCTTTTTTAATAGCTATAGCATCATCAATTTGACTAATTAATACAAATAAGCTATCAACTTTGGCACTCCGTTTGGTTTCACTCAAATAATTTAATCGATGATTTACAGATAATATGGTAAAATTGCCAATTCCTTTTACCTGAATACTCTTTTCATCTATATGAGGTGAAAGCCCCTTTATAATAAGTGCAGATTTACCTGCGGCAATAAAAGCCTTGCCTGCACGGGTAATTTGAGCACTTTGTAAAAATACAGTTACTTCTTTTATGTTGGATTTAAGCTCAACTTCTTTAAAAGATTGTGCAAAACTTTGTTGCGTGATTAGCAGGATAAATAAAATTTGTAGTTTCATAAGTGTAAATTTAGTTACCATACTGGTGTTATTGTTTTTACTAAGATAAGAAAACACATGAAATAAAGCGAAATAAAAAAGGGTACAGAATTAACAGTAAATGTTTCTCCTCTATAACCAACACTTCTATTAAAAAAAAACCAACCACTTGCTCTGGACTATAATCGTCTTGCAATAAAAGTTCGACACTTTCCTTGATGGCATCAGTAAAGCGCAGGTGCTTCCTTTTGCCCTTTTGATGCATGCTTTTTTACGGCTAATTCATACCTGTATTCTCCGCTTCTTGCATCACTATTGCGCTTTAATTCTCGGCAGATAACAGACTTGTATTTTTCTATAGCTTGCCCAATTTTAACTTGACTAAACCCTTGGTCGTGCATACGCCAAATAGTGTATCTTTGCTCGTACCTATTCACCCAAAAAAGCATAGCCACCACCCGCTAGCCTAGCGGGCAAAGAACCACAAAATAATAACTTAAAGCACATAACTTTTTGTGAAACTTGGAGACTTCGTGCCCTAGTGGCTAAAAATGAACCTTTAATGGGTGAATAGGTATCTTTGCTCTGTAGTAATATGTATCCTTCGCAACCTTATTTTTGAAGATTTGAAGAAGTGAATTTACATTTACTACTTGAACTTAAGTTTGGTTTCACGTGCCAGTTTTTCGATGGACTCTTTATTTTAAAAATTTGCTAACCCCGAGGCTAAAATTTTCGTGTTTTTAGCCGTACTATTTGTGTTTTTGTCTGGTTTCTACCTTTAAGTTGTGTATTTTAGAGTTAGAAAAAGGGCGGTAGTAATACAAAAAACACCGCCCTTTCATTTCATTAAAATCAAATATGAAATAAAAAAGACTAAGACCCCAACAGGAATTCTACACCCTACCCAATAATACACTCAATTGCAGATAGTTAGATTCTTAACTTGGTAGCTGTGGTCTAGTAGGTGGGCATCTGACGAATAAAATAATTGTAAACAGATGAAAAAGAAATACACGATACTATATGTACTTGCGCTAATGGTTTTTGTTTCATCATGCGATGAGAACGACCTTAGTTTTACCTTTGAGCAAGCCATTGGTTTTTCAGAAAGCACCAAACAAGTTCGTGCTTCCGAATCAGGTACTGTAGAAATTAACCTAGGGTTAAATGCTGCACTTACCAC
>JALSJD010000238.1 GCA_026989535.1 Cyclobacteriaceae bacterium | reverse complement strand
TTGGGGGCAAAGATTTTGGGCAACAGGCTTTGGAGCATGGAGTACAGGCAATATTACTGACGACATGGTTCAGGAATACCTTGAACACCATAGAAAATCTACTGATACATCTCAAGATAACTTTTTGCTTGAGTAAAATGAGGCACGACTTTTAGTCGTGCTTTATCCGAACCCACCTACTTCTAGTAGGTGGTGGTTCAGTTATTACGATGTTAAAATCCCAAAATGCTATTAGTGGCAGAGGTACGAAATCGGAAGCTACACTGAAAACAGAAGCAGCTTTAGAACGTTTTAAAACTATCCCAAACACGGAACCTCTCTACCCACAAATTTTTATTCCTTTTTATAAGGAGCTTAAAGAAGCAAATAAAATTGGACAGGAACAACCTATTATTGTGTTTAGAGACGGCCCCTCCAACTATAGATGGAAAATATCAGGGGTATGCTTTTAAAAACGGAAAATTAGTAAAAAAAGGTATGGTATCAGAAGATTTTGCTAAACAGCATGAAGTGTGGGTAGTTGGTGTTAATGAGCGAGTTGATGAGAAAGGAATATTTATGGACGGTATTTTAGCAGATAAAAGCTCAAAAATAGCATCACCCAATAACACAAAGATAGTTTCTGTAACAATAAAAGGTAAGGGTTGTATGAAAGAGGACTGGGTGGGAGGAGGACCTGAACTGTGGGTTCAAAGACATTTACAGGATCCTAGTTCTTACCCATATTTAGGTGTTTTTTATGGAAATAGCGACAAAGATTATCAAGCACAGGTTCAGCAATTTAGTCGAAAAGATGTTAGAAAAAGCAAAACAAAAACACCGAATTTTCCGTATATTTCAAATTGGCAAACAGATGTGAATTATTCTCAAATGCCTCAAAGTAGCTAGGTTCTTTATGAATACGATCCTTGGCCAGCAGGGAATAGCGAAATAGATTTTGGCCAATATTGGATGAGGTACAGGTCGTATGAAGGATCATACGCATTTGGTAGTTTTTGGAGATGGAATGGTACATGGATTTCTAACGGATGTTTAGATGCTTCAATAAATTAGTTACTGTTATGTTTCTGTTTTGGGCTAGCAATAGTCTAGCCCAAAACAAGCATAATATAAACTACTCTTTATATGTAGGATTTTCGGCTCAAACCAATTGGGTTTCAACAAATGCAATCAATACCAGAGCCGAACCTGGGTTTACTAGGGCATCTTCCAATGGCATAGGAGTACCTGTTGGAGTTAGTTTTTTGCATAATTTTTGGATTTTAGATGTAAGGCTTGTTAACCGTTATACAAAGGTTGTAGATAATTGGGCAGTACCCAATGTAGATGATGTATTTAAAATAGTGCAGGATGTGCATATAGGAATAGGTAAAAATTTAAAAGGCGATAGTTTTTTTTAAGAGATGCTTCTTTTAAAATAGGATTTAGCCTGTTTAATATTGCACAACCGTATTTGGGCGGTAGAATTTGGGTATTAGAAAATAACCAAAATGGTTCTCCTGTTTGGGTTGAAAAAAAACCATCTTCCATCCAGTTCCCTTCTCTATTTTTATCCTATTCAAAACAACTATTTAAAAATTGTGATGTAGAGGTAGCGTTTACTGGATATAACAAAAAATGGAGGAGACCTGAGCTAAACAATAACGGTTTAAATACAATGTTTAGTTCGTCTGTAAACTCGGTGACTGATTCAGAAAGTTGGCTATCAAGCCCGCCTCCCTTAGTACAAAGTACGGTGGGCAGGGCTTTCGAAGTCAAAAAAAACGGTTCCGATAGCTATCGGAATTACTAGTGTAATCGAGTATTTTTTTGACAAGTATAACGAAGATAGCCAACTTTCTGGACAGGCACCAATTAGCCTACCTCAAAAGTTGTACCCTCCAAGGCAAGGTAACTTTCTTTAAATACTTTTCGGGCTTCATCTTCAAAAGGTTTTAGGTCTTTATAACGTGCCGAAAAATGACCTAATAATAGTTTTTTAGCCTTTGCTTCTTTGGCTAATTGGGCTGCTTGCCCTGCAGTTGAGTGGTATGTATTGCTTGCTCGCAATTCATTCTCGTTTAAAAAAGTGGCTTCGTGGTAAAGTAAATCTACTTTTTTTAGCTGATTTTTTAGGCTTGCCATATACCGTGTATCAGAGCAATAAGCATACGACCTTTGAGGCCATGGGGGTAGGGTTAACGCTTTATTTTTGTAGAGTAATTTTCCATTATCATCTAAAATATCTTCTCCTTTTTTAAGCGAAGCTATATTTGCCAATGATAAATTTGGGGGTAGTTTGGTTTTATTAAACCTTATAGGGTGCGGTTTTTCTCTAAATAAAAAACCGGTACAATCTATTCTATGGTCTAAAGGAATGGTAGTTACTTTAATATGCTTATCCTCAAAAATAAGCGTTGGTTCTTGTGCATTGGTAGGGGTAAAAATAAGCTTGTATTTAAGAACAGTATCGGAACTTTTAAAATGCGTAATTATAATTTCTTTAAGCCCCCTAGGCCCATATAAGTAGAGCGGTTTGGTTCTGCCCTGCAAGTGCATCGAAGATAGTAAACCCACTAAGCCTAAGTAATGATCGCCATGCAAATGACTAATAAAAATGGCGTTAAGTTTTAAGGAGCTTAATTTATAACGCATCAATTGATTTTGGGCGGCTTCTCCACAATCAACCAAATATTTTTGATTTTTTACCTGTACATACTGAGCCGTATGATGCCTGCCATAGGCAGGAATTGCAGAATTTGAACCTAAAATGGTAACCAGAAAGGTCACTAGTTTTCTTCTCCTGATTCTTTAATTCCACCTTCTACTTGATGCATAAAAACGGCATCTACGGCTTCTTCAATGGTGGGTAAAATATTAAGCACACCATCTAGCTGCGATATTTTTATCAGTTTCATTGTATGGTCAGATAAACATGAAAGAACAAAAATTCCACCATCTTGTTGTATGGTTCTATTGCCAACCAATAATGAGCTTAAACCAGAAGAATCGGTGTAATTAACTTCTGATAAATCGAGAATAATATTTTTAACACCTTCGGCATTAAGCGTGATTAGCTCTGTTTTTAAGGCAGGAGCCAGTAGCGAATCTAGCTTTGGCTCGTTCAATTTAAAAATGCAGTAGTTTTCTTGTTTATCTATGGAGTATTTCATAATTATCTTTTATATCGAGTAAATGTAAAAATTTGTTGGCAAAAATACACGTCAATTTCAATTTCTTATGTGTAATTAATTAGAGGTAATCCATTTACGTATATTTTCTTCAATTCTTAACGTAATATTTTCTGTATCAGCTTTTAAAAATGTACTACCGGTAAATCGCTCGTATAACTCTATGTATCTGTTGGATATTTGGTTAATTTTTTCATCGGTCATTTCAGGAACAGTCTGCCCTTCGAGGCCCTGAAAGCCTTCTGAAATGAGCCATTGCCTTACAAATTCTTTCGATAATTGTTTTTGAGCTTCACCGTTATCTTGTCGATTTTGGTAGCCCTTTAGGTAAAAGTACCTCGAAGAGTCGGGGGTGTGGATTTCATCAATCAAATAAATAGTGCCATTATTAGTTCCAAACTCATATTTGGTGTCCACCAAAATTAACCCTTGTTCGTTGGCCATTTCTGTACCCTTTGCAAAAAGAGCCCGTGTATAGTTTTCAAGCTGACTATAGTCGGACTCTGAAACCAATCCTTGTTTCAAAATTTCTTCCCTCGAAATATCTTCATCGTGGCCTTTATGGGCTTTGGTGGTTGGGGTAATAATGGGCTGCGGAAGCTTGTCGTTTTCTTTAAGGTCTTCGGGCAATTTAACTCCACATACGCTCCTTTTGCCCACCTTGTACTCGCGCCAGGCATGCCCAGCTAAATAGCCTCTAATTACCATTTCTACTGGATAAGTTTTGCACTTAATACCAATGGTTACGTTAGGGTCGGGGGTTGCCATTAGCCAATTTGGAACAATGTGTTTGGTGGCTTCTAAGTTTTTAGCAGCAATTTGATTAAGCACCTGCCCTTTAAACGGAATAGGCTTGGGCAACACCACATCAAAAGCCGAAATTCGATCGCTGGCTACCATTATTAAATAGTTAGTAAAGGAATACACATCACGTACTTTCCCTCGGTAAAAATTGGTTTGACCCGGTAAATTAAAATGGGTTTCTTTAAGGGCATTCATTGTGGCAAAGGTATTTGTAATTGATGCCTAAAGAGAAAAATTAGAATAATTTATTTCGAAATTTCTTTTGAACTAATCAGTTTTCCTCTCTCATAAGCTTCGGTTAAAATATGCGAACCATCAGGCAGGTAAACTTTCCATTCGCCTACTTTTTTATTTCCTCCGTATTGCCCCTTTTTATGAATGTTGCCATCGGCATAAAACTCTTTGGCTTCGCCATGTTTTTTACCCGATTTATAGGTGGTAGTTGCTTTGGGTTTTCCTGTCTCATAAAATTCGTGCTCTATTCCTACGCGCTTATTGCCTATATACGGAGTTTCTTTAGCAAGCTGCCCATTTTTATAATAATGGGTATGTATTCCATTTTCGAGCCCATTGGTAAAAGTAGATTCTTCTTTTAGTTTGCCATTGGCATACCACCATTTTTGCACTCCCTGTGGTTTGCCTCCTGCTGTATATGTTTTTGACTTTAGCTGACCATTGGGGTGATACTCGGTTATGTCAGCATCTTTTTCATCATTCGAAAATTTGCCTTCCATTTTAAGGTTTCCATCTTCGTAGTACGCTGTGTTTTTGCCAATTTTAAAACCACTGGCATATTTAAATTTATGCTTCAATTGCCCGTTATCGTACCAAGCTATATTTTCTCCGTTTAGTTTACCATGTATAAATTGACCTTCAATGGTTTTTAAACCTTTGTTATTATAGGTGGCAAACGATCCTGTTTTTTTTCCAGCTTCATTAAGTGCCTCAGTGTCTAATTGCCCATTGGGGTGGTAGGTTTTAAAAAAACCATTTAAAATACCATCAACGTAATTTTCTTCGGATCTTAACGTACCCGTTTCGTAATAACTTTTAGAAATCCCATTTACTTTACCATCAACATAGGTTTGCTCTTTTTTTAATTTTCCGTTTTCGAAATATTCTTTTATTTTGCCATCTGGTTTGCCATTGCTAAATTCAGTTACAGACTTAAGTTTACCACTTGGAAAATAAAGCTTAAGCTCTCCTTCTAATTCATTATTTATAAATTCGCCTTCTTGCAAAATGGTGCCATCTTCTGTAAAAATTTTTACAGGTCCATTTTTTTGACCTGCCTTAAAATTTAAGATTTGTTTTACTTTTCCATTTTTATAATAGGATGTAAAAGTGCCTACTTTTTCACCTTCCTTAAACTGACCAATTATTTCTTTTTGTCCTTCGAAGTAAAATTTTTGGTAGCCACCATCTATTAAGTTTTTGTTGCCATTAATAGCTTGGTAGCTTTCGTTCACATGTTGTTCTTCTTTATCGTAATAGGTTTTTATAGGCACTAAGTTTTGTGCGAAAAGCGAAAACGACACACTTATTAATAGGGCAGAGCTTAATATTTTTAGCATATATTTTGTATTAATAAAAAAGTCAGAAGTGCTTACTCCTGACTTCTTATGAAAACCATTTTAGTTTAAAGTCTTTCAATTATAATGGCAGAAGCTCCACCACCGCCATTGCAAATGCCTGCAGCACCATAACGCCCACCTTTTTGATTTAGTACATTGGTTAAAGTGGCTATAATTCTAGCTCCCGAAGCTCCTAAAGGGTGGCCTAACGAAACAGCACCTCCTAAAATATTTACTTGTTCGGCTTTCAAATCCATTTCTTTATTATTAGCCAGAGCTACCACCGAAAATGCTTCGTTTATTTCGTAATAGTCAATGTCATCTTTAGAAAGCCCTGCATTAGCAATGGCTTTTGGTAAGGCCAATGAGGGGGCAGTGGTAAACCATAAGGGATCTTGGGCAGCATCGGCAAATCCGGCAATGCGAGCGATTGGTTTTATGCCTAATTTTTCTGCTTTTTCTTTGCTCATAAGTACGAGGGCAGAAGCTCCATCATTAATGGTTGAAGCGTTGGCTGCAGTTACAGTGCCATCTTTGGCAAATACAGGTCGTAAACCAGGTATTTTTTCAAATTTCACATTTTTGTATTCTTCATCCTCCGAAACTATCATTGGCTCTCCTCTTCTTTGCGGAACCTCTACTGGTATAATTTCGTCATTAAAAGCACCATTGGCCCAAGATTTAGCCGAACGCTTATAGGAGTTTATGGCATATTCATCCTGTTCCTCTCTCGAAATATTCATTTCTTTGGCGGTGTTATCGGCACAATTTCCCATGGCAAAATTATTATACACTTCCCATAAACCATCTTTTGCAAGACCATCTACTAGCTCGCCATTGCCATATTTATAACCATACCTGGCTTTGGGTATGTAGTACGGAATATTCGACATACTTTCCATTCCTCCAGCAACTACCACATCATTATGCCCGAGCATAATTCCTTGTGCCGCAAGCATTACCGATTTCATACCTGAAGCACATACTTTATTAATAGTAGTGCATGGTACATTATAGCCAATGCCCGCCCCAATGGCAGCCTGCCTTGCAGGGGCTTGCCCAAGGTTGGCAGAAATAACATTGCCCATAAAAACTTCATCTACTTCTTGGGCATCTACTTTTGCTTTGGCTAAGGCTCCTTTAATTGCAGCGGAACCCAACTGAATGGCAGTTAAGGATGATAGACTCCCACCAAAACTTCCTATAGGAGTTCTAACGGCAGCAATAATATATACTTCTTTCATCTGTTAATTTTGTTGAATCTGCTTTAACTAAAGCAGATAATATTTGATTGATTACTTTAAACCTGAGCTCGACCTAAGGAATGCTCTTGGCTTTAAGTGAAACTTTTATAAATAACGCAAATTTTTGCAGGACTAACGAGTTAATTCAAAGAAATTTGAGACAGTTTAGGAAAGTTTCGCTAAAGCACGTATGGAAAATTCATGGCAGGTAATTTTTGGGGAATCAAAATCTTGAAATAATCAGGTTAGGTTGAACTCAATCAATAGGTATGCATACCTCGTTTTTTTGCGGGGGAAGAAATTGAGTTTAATATTTTTGAATGGTTAATAAGGTATGCTTGAATGGCTGGTAATTGGAGTGCGAGTTAATGAATTAATCAGTCCCCAAGAATACAGGGTTTTCTTTCTTTTAGTAAAAATACAGTTTGTCGCCTTGATCAAACTTGAAGCTGGCTGCAAACACAAAATGTAACAGCCTCTTTCAGAATAGTTTTTTTATGAATTGCAATAATTAGAAATTATATAATTATATTAACGCTATGGATATTTGGCAAACAACCCCATATTTGATTATTTATGTTGCTGCTGCCAGTATTGTAATATTTTTAACAATTGTAGCCTGGCAGTTAAAATTAACATTTGCAACAAAAGTGTTTAAACTAACTATGCTGAGTGTTGCGTTATGGCTAGTAGGTTACTCTATTCAAATATCCAGTACAAGCCTTGCATTTAAACTTTTTGTATTGCGCTTTGAATATGTTGGCATCATTGCAGCCACATACTTTTGGTTAATATTTGTTATCTTTTATACCAAGCATCAACAACTCTCTAAAAACTGGGTTATTGTATTAGCAGGGGTAGTTCCAATAATTACTCTTATAGAGGCGTTAACGCTGCCATCGCATACTTTAATTTACCAGAGCTACCAATTAGAAACAATAAACGGGCTACAGCTATTAACCAAAGAGTACGGTATGGGGTTTTATATATGGGCAGGTTATGCCTATTTTATTATGGCTTCCAGTTTGTTTATTGTTGCTACTAAAGCTATATCACTGCCAAAAAAACAGCGGAAACAAATATTGCCAATGGCAGTTTCGGTCTTTTTATTGATAATCCCTAATATTTTTTATATACTAAAGATTAACCCTATATACCCATTTGATTCTACCCCCTTACTATTTGTAATAGTAGGAACAATAATGTTGTACAGCTTGTACGAACAAAATTTTTTAGATATGGTGCCTGTGGCCTACAATTTAGTAATACAAGGTACTCAAATGGGAATTATTATTATTGACGATAAGGAGTTAATACAGGACATAAACCCTGCAGCCTCTCAAATATTTGAGATAAGTGTAAAAAGTAGTATTGGCAAAAATATAGAGTCCGTTATACCCGAGTATAAATCATTTCAACAAAAAGGCATAGCCGAAGAAGTATTTACAACCGAGGTAAATTTAGGTAAAAGCAATAAAACTTTTGAAATGAAAATAACTTCACTTCAAGTTCAGGGCAAAGAAACAGGGCGAATTATAGAATTATGGGACATATCTGAATTAAAAACACTATTAAATGATCTAGACTCGTATGCACATACGGTAGCACACGATTTAAAATCGCCCATTTCGCAAATGATA
>JALSJD010000237.1 GCA_026989535.1 Cyclobacteriaceae bacterium | reverse complement strand
GGACATTGATCGAATAGCCTCCACAGATATGGTACTACTCGAAATGGGCATTCAAGAAATGATTCATTTTCCATCGATACCTGTTAAAGTAACTATTAACGAATACCTAGAAATATGTAAAAAGTACAGCACCCCCAAAAGCAAGCAATTTGTAAATGGTGTTTTAGATGTAATTGCAGTAGATTTGCAAAAGCAAGGAGTAATTAAAAAGAGTGGAAGAGGATTAATTGATAATAAATAAAGGTGTTACTACAAAGTTAGTGGAGCATTATTAAAATAATAATAACAAAACAGTAAAATAATTATTTGCCATTAAATTAACAGTAGAACCATAAATAATAGAACTATGAGTAAAAAGTCAAATTCATTATTTGCGTTTTTAGTAGGCGCTACAGCTGGGGCTGCTTTGGGCATTTTATTTGCCCCCGATAAAGGTTCTAGCACAAGAAATAAGTTGTCGTACAACTTAGATAAATACAAGGCCACCCTTGAAGAAATGATTGAAGAGCTTATTGAAAGTTCAGCGGAGCCTATGAGCCATGCAAAAAAACAGGGCGAAAAAGTGGTAAACGAAGCCAAAGAAAAAGCAGAGCAGCTTTTAGCAGATGTAGATGAGCTTATTGACCAAATAAAAGAAGAAGATTAATAATTAAACTATAATTTAAAAATGAAAACAATAGCATTAAAAGCATTAGTACTTATTGTATTGGCAGGTGGCTTTATGGCCTGTAGTGATAGTGATTCGGAGAAAAAGATTGCAGCACTGGAAAGCAGGTTGGCAGAAATGGAAAAAGCAAAAACTTTAACACCAGCATCACCAACAGCCACTCCAGCAAAAACACCAGATGTTAAGCCAGAAGGCCCTATCCCTACGTTTGAGTGGGGAGCCACAGAACATGATTTTGGCACCATTAACGAGAACGATGTGGTTACACATACTTATACGTTTAAAAATACAGGAGAGGCACCTTTAATTATTGAAGGAGTTAGGCCTTCTTGTGGGTGTACCGCACCAAGTTGGACTAAAACACCTATTCCTGTTGGAGGCGAAGGCGAAATAGAAGTAAAATTTGATAGTAAAGGTAAACCAAATGCTCAAAACAAAACAGTTACTGTAACAGCCAATACTTGGCCTAAGCAAACTGTACTAAGATTTAAAACATTTGTAACTCCTAAAGCTAAATAAGCAGATAATGTTATTACAAATTTTAGCACAAGCAACGTCTGCACAGGGAGGCGGTTATACTCAAATAATATTTTTTGTAGGCATAGCTGTGGTGTTCTATTTCTTTATGATTAGGCCACAACAAAAAAAGCAAAAAGATCAAAAAAAGTTTTTAGAAGAAATAAAAAAAGGGGATGCCGTAGTAACCATTGGTGGTTTACACGGCAAAGTTTACTCTTTAAACGACACAACCATTACATTGGAAGTTGACAAAGGAACAAAAATGGTGTTCGAAAAATCTTCCATTTCTTTAGACGCAAGTAAAACAAAATAACAATTATTGAAAAAGTATTTATCAGTAATTAAACAATTTTTACGGTTTCAAAAACCGGATAACTTAAAGGTAGTAGTCTATTGTGTTTTAACAGCTGCTACCTTTTGGTTTTTTAGTGCGCTCAATAAAGAATACGATGCCTCGGTTAAGTACCCCGTAGAATGGGGCTTTGATGAGGACAAGTACATTATTGTTGAAGAGTTACCAGAAAATATTCAAATTAATGTAAGCGGATTAGGTTGGAAATTGCTGCGAGCAAATTCAGGACTAGGGTTGCAACCGCTTAATTTAAAGCTAACCGATCCTGCAACCAACCACAGGCTACCCGGGAGTTATTTTGCAAGCCAAGTGGCCGAAGCATTGGGTGAGCTACAACTAAATTATATAATAGAAGATTCGCTGCTTTTTAATATTGATTATAGAGTAGCACAATCTTTTCCTATTTATATTGATAGTGTAGGCATAGATTTGGAAGATAATTATCGAATTGTTTCACCTATTGTATTTGATACAAAACTAATTGAGATTGAAGGCCCTCGAAGCCTAATTGAAGAAATGCCAAAAGACACCTTTTGGGTTAAGGTAGTTGAAACTAATATTGATAGTAATTTTGACAATGAAATTCCTATACAAGTAAAATACCCTAAATTAATGGAGGTAAGGCCTCGAACCATTAAGGTTATGTTTGAGGTGGCTAAGTTTATAAATCAAACAATAAACCTGCCCATTCAATACACTAATACCGAAGCACTTAAAAATATTTTTGTTAAGGATTCGATAGTTACAGTTCATTACCTCGTTCAAGAAAATTTTAAAGACTCGATAACCAGTGACTCATTAGTTGTATTGGCAGACTTTAAGTCTGTTAACAAGGCGGATTCTACGCTAACATTAGTGTTAGAATCGAATACAAACTTAATAATAGACCCTTATTTTAACTTTCCGCAGGTGAAGGTATATTATAATGAATAAGCCCATTACTGTTGGCATTACCGGAGGCATTGGCTCTGGCAAAACCCTTGTGTGCAAGCTTTTTGCACTACTTGGTGTTCCTATTTATAATGCAGATAATAGAGCTAAGGAATTAACAAACTCAACACTTATTAATCCCATAACCAAGGCTTTTGGCTCAGAAAGTTATGAGAACGGAGTATTGAATCGTGGCTATATTGCTAAACAAGTATTCGGAAACAAAAACCAGTTGCAACTCTTAAACTCCATTGTTCACCCTGCTGTTGCAGTAGATTTTAAAAACTGGGTAAGCACGCATAAGAACTCTGAATATGTGCTAAAGGAAGCCGCCTTATTAGTAGAAACAGGTTCTTATAAGCAGTTGGATAAGCTAATTGTTATCACTGCCCCCTATCAACTTCGAGTAGAACGAATTAAAAAGCGAGATGCCTTCCGAAGTAAAGAGGAGATTGAAAAAATTATTGAGAGCCAGATTTCTGATAAAGAAAAGGTTGTTCTGGCAGATTTTGTTATTAGTAATAACGAAACGAATCTACTAATCCCTCAGGTACTGGAAATAGACAAAAAAATAAAGCAAACACCCTAGTGTCAAGCATACTTTAGCCGAACCAAGCATTTGTCCTATACCTGCCGGCTAGGCAGGTATAACGAAGGTAGCGAACTTTATGGGCAGGCACTAGCACGCTAGTTCAGCCAATACTGTACGGCCACCTTTAGTTTTAGTGCCATGATGCACTAAAATAGTAGCATCTAAGGGCAAAAACACATCTACCCTTGAGCCAAATTTAATAAACCCGTATTCGTGGCCTTGCTCAATTTGGCTTCCTTCGCTAACATACCACTTAATTCTACGAGCCATGGCTCCGGCAATTTGCCGAACCAATACATCTATGCCATTTGCCGAGCTTAACACCATGGTGGTGCGCTCGTTATCGGTAGATGATTTAGGATGCCAAGCAACTAAGTTTTTACCCGGATGGTATTTAAAATATTTTACAAACCCAGACAGGGGAGCCCTATTTACATGCACATTTGTAGGCGACATAAAAATAGATACCTGAATTCGCTCATCATTAAAAAACTCATTTTCAATAGTTTTTTCAATTACCACAACCTTGCCATCTGCCGGAGCTAAAATGTGCTTGCCATTATTGGAAATAACAATATGGGGATTTCTAAAAAACTGAAGTATGATTAAATAAAGCACGATTGAAACGATGATGCTTGCATTTATAAATTGCTCTGATGGCTTAATGCCATAGGCTACCACAAAATTTAAAATTACTAAAAGGAGTAAAAGAACGCTCAGCAGCTTTCTTCCTTCTTTATGAATTCTCATTTTTAATAACTTAATATTAGATATCTTCTTCACCTCTTAACTAACTGATAAAGTGCAAAAATAGTCATTCTTAAGGGAACAAGTTAACCCGCTCTAAATCAAACTAATAAATACGGCTACAAAAGGACTCGCAAGTAGTAGCCCATCAAATCTATCTAAAAAACCTCCATGCCCAGGAATAGAAGATCCAGAATCTTTAATCGCAATACTTCTTTTAAATAACGACTCCACCAAATCTCCGTAAATACCGGCTATTACTATAAGCCCGGCAGCTGCAAACCACTGAATTACGGTTAAATCATTAAAATAAATGGAAAACCCATAGGCAAAAGCCATCGCTAATAAAGCTCCTCCAATACTTCCTTCCCATGTTTTTTTAGGAGAAATACGTTCAAATAATTTTTTTTTGCCAAACAGAATACCCGAAAAATAAGCTCCTGTATCGCTTGCCCATAAAATAAAAAGCATCCCTAAGATTACCTGAAATCGATACTTGCCCGAATCAAACGCAATGACGCTTAGTAACGAAAACGGAATCGATACGTAAATAATGCCTAAGAATGTATAGGCCACTTGCGTAAAAGGTTTATCATCTTTTTTATACAATTTTATTAAAAATACAGAGGCAAAAAACGGGAATATTAGTAGCATAAACTTTAAGGGTAAAATGCCCGAAGCTACTAAAAAAGTGAGCACAAATACGCCTGTACCGATGAGTGACCCCCAAATTTTTAGTGGAGCCATATCATCCATAATAGCCAATTTGTAAAACTCCCACAGGGTTAAAAAGCTAATAACTAAAAACACTATAAAATACCCCCACATACCCCAATAAATGCCTCCAATAATAGCAACTGCACCTATAAGCGCAGTAATTATGCGTTGACCTAAAGTGCTAAACTTATTCGAAATTGATGTCATCTTTTATTATTTTCAATGCATTTAATACTGATTCTGCTTCTACATGAACTTCGAGTTGCCCAAAAATATAATAAGCAGAATCTTTCTTGTTCAAAATAATGGCATTAATTCCTTTTTGATCTAGGATGTCTTTCACAATTTCAGCCCTATAGGGCATTTCTGATTCATATACCTTAGACCATTTGCTCAAATTTGCCTCCTTTTTTTGCCGTTTTTTCAAATGCGAACAACAATAATATGAGAACCAACGCAGAAATTAAAACTTGGTACCAAAGTATTGATTCATTCGCCTCTATGTCGTACTCTATTTTACCTAACTGGTGCATATAAACGGCTACAACTGCAATGCCATTATTAAAAAAATGCGCAATCATAGCATAAGATAGTTTACCAGAAAAATAATATAGGTAGCCAAATAATACCCCCAACATCATGCGAGGAAACAAGCCGTAAAACTGCATATGAATGGCTCCAAAAATAAATGCAGCCACCCAAATGGCTACATGAATATTTTTTGTAATCCTTACTAAATGGTTTTGAATGAGGCCTCTAAATACCAGCTCCTCTCCAATGGCTGGTATCACTGCAATTACAAGGATACCCAACAAAAAGCTCCCAAAGGAGTCAAAATCAATGAGAAACTCAGTAATCACTTTCATATTTTCTTCCATTAATTGAAGAGCCACCTCTATACCCGAAAAAGCTTCGGGTAATTTTATTTGTTGATTCCACTCCCCAATCGGTGAATTAACCACCATAAAAAACAAGGTGATTAAAAAAGTAAGCATAACAGGTTGCAGTGCCACCTTAGACTGCTCAAAATTTAAAGGTATTTTAAATACCACCTTATACATAAGCCAAGGCACGAGTATCATACCAAAAGCAGATCCAACACCTTGGGTTATCATCAAAGGAATTTTAACAGTTGGATTATTTACCGGATCGGCCATGGCTGTAAACAAATCGATTGCTGAGCCCTCGTAAAAAGGCAATGCTACTAAGGCTCCAATAAAAACACCAATTAGCTGAAAACCCAACAGGCTCCCTACCAACGAAATTATTAATAATTTCCAAGGGCCAATATGGGGGGCAAAAGGAGTAACAGACGGATTATTCATAGGGAATATTTGAAGCAAAAATAAGCCGATTATTGATTTATAAAAGGAATAACCCAAGTTCGCCCTAACCTGTATAATTCATGAATCTTCGTGATGAGCATTTCAAGTGCCTGTTAATCAGGTACTCACGGAGAATTTTGAAACGGAAGCGTAGCGAGCTACGTTGAGTAGCAAAATTTGAGTAAGTGCCTGAGTGATAATCAATTGGAATGCGTAATAGATTATTCATGAATTATACAGGTTAAGGTTGTAACTTTGAATCTAATCGCAAAATTCTAGTTATGGTTAAAATTGGCAACCTCGAAATTGGAGATTTTCCTCTCCTATTGGCTCCTATGGAAGATGTGAGCGATCCTCCTTTTAGAGCTGTTTGCAAAGAAAATGGGGCTGATCTTATGTACACCGAGTTTATCTCGGCCGAAGGGTTAATTAGGGATGCTTTTAAAAGCGTTCAAAAATTAGATGTGTATGATTATGAACGACCTATTGGCATTCAAATATTTGGCGATAAAATAGAATCGATGCGGTTGGCCGCAGCACGGGCCGAAGAAGCACAACCCGAATTAATTGACATTAATTATGGCTGCCCTGTAAAAAAAGTAGCCATGAAGGGTGCTGGTGCTGGCATTTTAAGGGATGTACCTAAAATGCATAAAATGACGGCTGAGATTGTAAAACAAGTAAGCTTGCCCGTAACCGTAAAAACAAGGCTTGGCTGGGACGATAATTCAATCGAAATTGTGGAAGTAGCCAAACGCTTACAAGAAGCAGGCATTAAAGCCTTAACAATTCATGGCCGTACTCGGCAACAAATGTATAAAGGAGAAGCCAACTGGAGTATGATTGCGGCCGTAAAAAATGACCCCGAAATTGAAATTCCCATTTTTGGCAATGGAGATATTGACTCTCCTGAGAAGGCGCTTGAGTATAAAAACAAATACGGAGTTGATGGCATTATGATTGGCAGAGCTGCCATTGGCAATCCATGGATTTTCGACCAAATTAAACATTTTATGGCCACAGGCAAGCACTTGGCCACGCCTACCATCGGAGAGCGAGTAGCCGCAGTTAAAAAGCATTTAAGGTTTTCAATTGAGTGGAAACATGGTAAAACTGGAATCTTTGAAATGCGAAGGCATTACACCAATTACTTTAAAGGAATTCCCAATTTTAAACCATTTAGAACCCAACTTGTAGAACTTGACGAGGAACAAGCAATAATGGATTTGCTCGATACTATTTCTGACAAATTCTTAGACACCCGTTTTATAGAATGACCATTGCAAAAAACCAACAAACAACCATTGCTTGGGGGCTGTTACTGATTTTAACCCTTATTTGGGGCACTTCCTTTATTTTAATTAAAAGAAGTTTGCAATCGTTTGATGCAGCCGAAGTTGGTGCTCTAAGAATGCTTACTGCAGGCATTGTATTATTACCCATTGCTTTTAAAAGCTATAAAAAAGTAAAAGGCAAAAACTGGGGAGCTTTATTTATTGTTGGTTTTTTAGGAAATTTTATTCCAGCTTTTTTATTTGCCAAGGCAGAAACAAATTTAGATAGTGGTCTAGCTGGGGTGTTAAATGCCTTAACGCCTATTTTCGTGCTTATTGTGGGTGCATTATTTTTTACTCAAAAATTTACAAAGCCTCAAGTAATAGGAATAATAATTGGTTTTATAGGCACAGTATTTTTGGTGTTTGCGGGAGCTAATGGTTCTTTAACTAACATTAATTTATACGGGCTTTTTGTGGTACTAGCCACCATTTGTTATGGGTTTAATGCCAACGTTACAAAATTTAGAATAAACGGGCTTAATGCACTAACCATTACAAGTATTTCGTTAGGCATGGTTACCCCCATTGCATTGGGGTATTTGTTATTTTTTACCGATGTGCCAAAACAAATTATAGAAGAGCCGGAAGCACAAGTCTCTTTTATGTATGTTTCCATACTTGGGGTTATGAGTACCGCCATTGCCATGGGGTTATTTAATAAACTAATTCAAATTACTACGCCCATTTTTAGCAGCTCGGTAACTTATCTTATTCCTGTTGTGGCCGTTATTTGGGGCTTATGGGATGGCGAAATTTTGTTAATTGGTCATTTTTTAGGTATGTTTGGAATATTAACTGGAGTATATATAACAAATCGTAAAAAATAACCAAAATCATCTAACCTGATTAATTTACCAGTTTTAACAAAAATTGGGGTTATTTTTAAGATTTAAGAATTAACTAATGCCATTAAAGATTTTTGGGATTGGGCTAAACCAATCGTTAGATTTTGAAGAATCAATAAAAATTAAACTACTTAATGTGGTGTCATTTTTATTTGTCATCGTCTCCTCCATTTTTATTATTAAACATCTATTTTTTACAGGTAAATATGCAATAGCATTAATGCACTTTATTGTTTTACCAGCTATACCATCTATTTATTACCTACAATACAAACACAAATATGCTGCCGCAAAAACGCTGTTTTTTATCCTTCTACATGTTGTAATTTTTATCCCTGCAATGTTTTCGCTCGTAGGCCAAGGAGTTGAAAACTTTTATGTAACCGTTATAATTTTAGTACTCATATTAATCGAAAAACCTATTTGGGTCTATTCTTTACTTGCACTTAATGCCTTTCTTTACATTTCGCCACAACTATTTTTTCATCCATATCCCGCTCAAAACTATTCCC
>JALSJD010000236.1 GCA_026989535.1 Cyclobacteriaceae bacterium | reverse complement strand
TACGGTATAAGTTCCTCCTCCTAAAGCTGTGTTTATGGCGTAATCCCCAAAGTTAAAAACCTGTGACTCAATTTGAGCTACCACCCCATCTACCGACCAAATATAACCTCCAGGGTCAGCAGTAACCCCAGAGTCAATTAACAGGGCATCGTTTTCGCAAATAACCAATGGGGAGCCTAAGTCAACATTGAGTCCAGCGGCTACAAAAGCTTCTGCATTGGTATTACAACCAGTAGTATTATCTATTATACTTACAGAATAATTGCCTGTTTTAGTTACTACAAGTGTTGGGCTTGTTCCTACTATTACTGGCTGTGCTTCAAAAAACCAAGTAAAGCTAAAATTTGAAACATCTACTGAATTGTCATAAGGCTGTAATGTGGCAGTTCCACCGCAAAGAAATGTACTCATTCTGTTGGCAGGTGGAATGGGAGGGTTAATAGTAATAATTACATCATCATCAATACCGGTTAATCCTAAATTTGCAAAACACCTATTGGTAATTAAAACTGCTATTCTGTAAACTCCGGGTGTATCAAAAATAAAGGAGTCTATTGCCTGTTGAGAAGAATAAAGCGTAATGTTATTGGTGTTTGGTTGCGGTGATATATTCCAAGATACATTATCTATACTAGATGATAGTGTTGTGGAAAAATAGGTGTACTCTCCGGCACAACCAGGGGTTACCGAAAGCACAGGAGCAGCACCGCCAGTACCGGAGGGGTCTATATAATTAGGCAGCCCTAATTGGCTATTGGTGCCTGCGGCAAGCGGAAAACCATTGGGGTTGTAATTTGAGGCTTGGTCGTCTGCAGTGCCAAGTCCAATGCTTCCTAAAGCATTGGTTCCATTTTGTGCCACATAAATTGTTCCATCCGGCCCCGTTTGAATGGCGCCTATTTCTGCCCCTTGGTAAATGGTAGAAATAAAAGTGATGGCATCGTTATTATTTACGTCAAAAAAGTATTCCATTATTTGAGAACTAGCACCATTTCTTATGGAAACAAATATTTTATTGCCCCTAAATTCTATTCCATAAGCTTCGCCAATAGCTCCATCGTCTGTAAGATCAATTCTTTCTAAACTATCAATTTCGCCATTGGTAGGGTTAAAATCAAATACATCTAAGTAATTAGTTATGCCATTGCCATCTTCTTTATTTTCTACTACAGCTACTCCAAGCCTAGTCCCATTTAATTTCATATAGCCTTTCCCGTTTTTAGCATTTAACAGGCTATAATCTTCGCCCACACTACTTACCACAGGGCTTCCTATACCATCTACTGTAATTGGGTAAGCTCTAAAGTTATTATTGCCATATTCATGTATTATTGCCCAACTATTAGAAGCCGTAATTCTTTCGGTGCTTTTACTAAATAAGGGTATGTTTTGCTCTGTAATTCCTCCAAGCCCTCCATTTAACTTTAGGTCGAATAATGAATAGCTAAAGTTATAATCCGGTGAAGTTGGGTCTGTGTTTTGGGTGGTAAAAATGTAAAATAGTGTTTCATCACTTGCATCGTATTCTACGGCAATTACCGATTGGGCAGCGGTGGTTTCAGAGCTTATGGTATTGGGAGTTCCTCCCAAAGTACCACCCGGTCCCAAATCTATTTGGTTATGTGTTTGGTCAAAAATAATATCGCCATCGGTATAAAATATTATTTCTCCATTGCCATCAGATACGGCCGTACAGCCTTCCATCGCATTCATTGCTCCATCAGACAAAGCCGTAGGAGGCGGGTTAAAGTCGATGCCTGCCTGATTACCGAAGTACCATACATTCGACCTTTGTTCTGGAGTAATACCAGGAAGTGAGGTGTCGTATTCCTGCACTTCAACGCCTGCATACGTAGAGCAAGCTCCATCGGTGGCAATAACATAATAATAGCCAGCCTCATGAGGCACTAATTTTTTACCTATATCTCCGTTAGACCAAACATAAGTGGTGTTTGCTGTTTCGTTTTGTGCTTGCACAGTAACGCTAAACTCCTCGCATACCGGCCCATTAACAGGAAGCTGGCATTTACAAGCCACAGTATCCTGAGGTAAGGTAAGTTGCAGTTGAAAATCGACTACGTTAATGGGGATAAGCACTTCTTGTGATTGCCCGTTTAAAAAAGCGGTTAGCCTAACATCTCCAGAGTATGCAGCCTGATAAGTATAAAATGGTGCCAATTCATTCGAAGTTGAGCCATCCCCAAACTCCCATTCTACGTTGGTGGGTGCAGGTGATATGGTAGGAAAAAATGCTGTTGGCGTATTAGCGCATTCTCCAGCAAATGTAAAATTAACGCTTAACATAGGTGGCCTGTTAGGTAAAAAAGCAGGAAATTGAAATGAATTAAAATCCTGTGCATTTTCGATGGCTGGGGTGTAGGTTGTTAAGTCGGCCTCTGTATCAATATCTGTTAATTGACCGATTAAAAAAGGCCCCCCATTGACTGCCTGATATAAATGATATAGATTACCATCGGATCCTTTTTGCAATCCATAACTTCCGAAAACAGGAGAAGTTAACTCAGAAATAGGCGCATTTATTGGTGGGGCATTCAAATCTACCTGCATAAGGTTTCCTTCTAAGCCTAGCTGGTTTCCATAGCGAGAATAATACAGTTTAGTTCCATCATTCGAAAATGCCACATCAAATATGGCTTCGGTAGCAAAATCGGCATTACCTGTATTTAACAAATCTCTATCAAATGTGATAATACCTGAAACAGGGTCAAAATCAAAAAGTTGAATATTAACATTGGAGGTTTTGGGAGCCACTGCGATTTTGTTTGTATTAGGGTCGTAAGCTATATGAGCTGCATCTATTGCAATGGCTCCTACAGGAGTGGATACTACTTCTACCCAACTGGCGGGAGTTGAGTTGTCAATATGCAACGCCTTATAATCATTACTGCCCTGATCCAGAGTAATTAGCCAATACCCATTAGCATCATCATTAATAACCAACATTGCATCAGACGCATTGGCTGTGCTATTGGCAATTACATTATTTCTGCTAGTTACCGAGCCTAGTGATGGTTGCAAAAAAACGGCATTACTACCATTGGCGGTCATATCCACTTCGGAGTAATGAATGGCTCCGGCAGGGGTGTTGGTAAATATGTAATATAATGTATTAATGCCTGCCTGTGGTGCGGTGGCAATGGCTACGCTTTGGTTTTTATTTACATCAGCATCTAATTTATCAGTTAAAGTAATGCCACTCATAAAGCCATAAGTAACATCAAATACTTCATATCCATCGGTATAAAATAGTAAATCTCCTGTTTCGGGTCTATTGGCAGTAGCGTTGCCTTTTCCATTTATATTAAATGGAGGTACTTTATAATCGGTTACTAAAACAGGGGCATTATTGGGTCTGGTAAACTCTACAGCAACATTAGTGTTGCCAAAATACCAGTGCTGGGTACTAAAATCTTGCGCATAAGAGATGCTTGAAACAAACAACAAACAAAGCAGGCCAAAACTAAAAATGGAGGTTTTTAAATGTATAGGCATATATAAATACTAAATGTAATAGTGTAACGTTAAATTACTAACTTTGGATACATCGTAATGGGATAAAAGTGACCTAGCCAGCAAAAGTTTACTAAACTAATTGATTATTTGGTAAAAGTGGAAAGTTCGAAGTTCGAAGTTGGGAGTTGCCAGATAAAAGAGGAAGCAAAAAAAGAGTTATAAATCAAACTATTTACGCACTACCTCGTAAGTTTACAAGGTTAAAGCTTTACTTTTTTAAGATATTTATTCTACTTTGCCACTGTATAAAAATAAATTGATAAAATTGAATAAACGACTCGCACTAGCAATCACATTTTTTATAATTCTAAAAAGCGCTACTGTTTTTGGACAAGATGTGCAATTTTCTCAGTTTTATTCTGCTCCGTTGTATTTAAACCCTGCATTTACAGGCGCTACTCAATTAACACGGGTGGGTACTAATTATCGTAACCAATGGCCTGCCTTACAGGCTAATTTTGTTACCTTATCTGCTTATGTCGATCATTTTATAGATGATAAAAATAGTGGAATTGGCTTCTTAATTCAAACGGATAAGGCAGGGTTGGCTGGTTTACGCTCTACAAGCTTTACCGGAACTTATTCGTATCAATTGCCTATTTCTCAAACGTTTACATTAAGGGCAGGAGCAAATGCAGGTTATTATTTGCGTGATATAAATTTTTCAAACCTCACTTTTGGCGATCAATATGTAAATGGGGTTTTAACCAATCCTACCAATGAGCAATTTGATGCAGGAGCGCTTAAGAATTTTTTTAATATGGGTACAGGCGTGTTGCTATACTCAAACGATGTTTGGTTGGGGGTAGCGGTAGATCATCTTAATCAACCCAACCAATCGTTAATTGGCGAGGAGGATAAGTTGCCGATGAAAATATCGGTACATGGCGGCTATAAGTTTCAATTTACCCCAGGTGTAACTGGGCAGGGTATGTACACTCGTCCTCAAGAACGTAGTTTAACACCTACTTTTCAATACAAGCAGCAAGGCAGGTTTACCCAAATTGATTTAGGAATGTACCTAACGTTTGAGCCTATTGTATTTGGCTTATGGTACAGAGGTGTGCCTTATAAGCGTGTAAACGAAATTACGAATAACGAATCGGTAGTGGTGCTGTTAGGCTTTACAAAAAGGGCTAAGGATAGCATGTTTAAGGTAGGTTATAGTTATGATATAACCATTTCTAAATTAGGGTCTTCGAGTGGTGGAGCTCACGAGTTTTCACTTTCGTATGCCTGGTTTACAGGCGACCCACGTAAGCCACCTAAAAATGTGCGACTAATTCCTTGCCCAGACATTTAGGTTCTAATTGCAAATGACACCTGCTGAATCAATGTCGTTTAGTTAAGCTTTTCGTCACTGCGAGCGTAGTGCGGCAGTCTGCTTGTTTCAACGCTGGATATCCAAAATTTGAGATCGCTTCCCCGAAAAAACGGGGCAGGCTGTGCCTCGCGATGACGTTCCGGCTTAACTAAACGACATTGCCTGCTGAATTGTTATTGGGATGGCAAGTTAAAAAACTTATTTTGGGAACTGTAACTATTTTAAACTCGAATTAAAGCCAGTAAGGTAAAGCTTGGTATTAATCTGAAAGAAAACACTCTTTGTATTCGATTATTTTACTCAGGCGAGTTATTACTTACCTTCTTTTTCTACCGTTTTTATACTTCGATCGCTTGCCAGGTTTTGATCCCCTGCTTTTTGCGGTAAAAATATTAGGCGGTAAAAAGTAGTCGGCTCTAATGCTGAGGATAAAATAACCATCCTTATTATCTGGGTTGCCTCTTTTTGCACCAGGTTCTGCAACAAACCCATCTTCAATTTCAAATCTTTTATCACTCATAGCTGCTGCTAATGGGTCTTCGAATGCTGCAATTCCGGGATAAACAGTACTTACATCATCAATGTAGTCTGTAAAGGTAAATCGGTAAGCACCTGAAACTGTAATGTTTAAAAATGGAGTTGCCATTATTTTGGCTCCGGCTCCAAGGGGCACCACAACAGTTACAGGAGAGTAGCTTACTTGTTCGGTTTCAAGTTTTCGTAAAGCTACCATTTTACCTGCCGATGGATTTGGAGAGCCATCGTGGTATAAATTGGTTGATAACCCTTTAGGAACATACCAAGTAGCACCAATGCCTGCTAACAGAAAGAAATTAATAGGTTTTCGTTGGTAATAGCGAGCGCCATCTTCAAATAATTGTACGGTACCAGTTACTGCCAGTTCAAAAGCTGTAGTTGTAAAATTTAAGTTTCTTGTTTTCCGACCTTGGGTATCAGCAAATTGATCTCCTCCAGTTAGCTGAAAAACAGTTAAAGATGCTCTGGTTGAAAACCTGCCATCAATTCTTCGCTCAATCCCTCCTTCAATATTCCATCGGGTGCCTTCAAATAATTCCCCAGGATTGGCTAAATCTCCAAAGTATTTGGCCGTGCCAGTGCCAAAGGAAGCAATCCATTGGCGTTCAATTCTACGATTGTAAAAGCTTTGGGCAAATAGCTGAAAGCTAAAGGCTGAAAGAAGAAAAATTAGTATAAGTCGTTTCATTAGTACTTATTAGAATGCTTAAAGGTAAAAGGATATATGCCAAAATGCAAATAATTAAAAAAGACCTTGCAATTTTGCAAGGTCTTATGGCGCACTCGGAAGGACTCGAACCCTCAACCCTCGGAGCCGAAATCCGATATTCTATCCAGTTGAACTACGAGTGCTAATTCTTTAAGCTAACGCTTCTTTAACTCTTTCAGCAGCATCTTTTAACACCACAGCAGAGGTTACTTTTAAGCCAGATTTTTTAATGATTTCTGCGCCTTCTTCAGCATTAGTGCCTTGTAAACGCACAATGATAGGAATATCTATGGTGCCAATGTTTTTATAGGCTTCCACCACACCATTGGCAACTCTATCGCAGCGTACAATACCACCAAAAATATTAATTAAAATAGCTTTTACATTTGGCTCTTTTAAAATAATTCTAAAACCAGCTTCCACTGTTTCAGCATTGGCACTTCCACCAACATCTAAAAAGTTAGCAGGTTCTCCACCCGATAGTTTAATAATATCCATTGTGGCCATGGCCAGTCCAGCTCCATTTACCATACAGCCTACGTTGCCATCTAGCCGAACATAATTTAAATCAGATTTTCCTGCTTCAACTTCCAATGGATCCTCTTCTGATAAATCTCTGAGTTCGGCAATGTCTTTATGTCTGTATAGTGCATTATCATCTATATTTACTTTGGCATCTACGGCAAGTATTTTATCATCCGATGTTTTTAAAACAGGATTGATTTCAAACTGAGAAGAATCGGTAGCTTCATACGCTTTATATAGGTTAAAAATAAATTTAACCATTTCTTTAAAGCCCGCACCTTCTAGTCCAAGTGCAAAGGCAACTTTTCTTGCTTGAAAACCTTGAAGGCCAACTCTGGGGTCTATCCACTCTTTTATAATTTTTTCAGGAGTTTCTTCAGCTACGGTTTCAATATCCATTCCACCTTCGGTAGAGGCCATAATAACATTGCAGCCCTTATCCCTGTCGAGTAATATACTTAGGTAATATTCTTTCGGTTCAGAGGCACCGGGGTAGTACACATCTTCTGCAATTAGTACTTTGTTTACCTTTTTGCCTTCAGGGCCTGTTTGGTGTGTAATCAATTGCATTCCTAAAATCTCATCCGAAATAGTAGAAACTTCATCAATGCTTTTAGCAAGCTTAACGCCTCCGCCTTTTCCTCTGCCACCTGCGTGAATTTGGGCTTTTATTACATACCATTCTGTACCTGTATCTCTATTAAGTTGTTTGGCTGCTTTTACGGCCGCCTCTTTAGATTCAGCAACAACTCCTTTTTGAATTCTAACTCCGTAGCTTGCAAGAATGTCTTTGGCCTGATACTCGTGAATATTCATATTTGAATTTTTATTAGTTTTAATACCGCCTGTGTAGGATGGTAAAATGTTGTGCGAAGGTACTTATTTTCACTTATTATTTCAAGCAAAGTAAGCCATTAAAATTTAATTTATTAAGTTTGGCAACTATGATTAAAGCAGCGATACTTCGTGCCCAAAACCTTGTTAAATCTTATGGAGATGTGCAGGTATTAAAAGGAATAAACTTAGAGGTTTATGAGAAAGAAATAATTTCGATAGTGGGTGTCTCTGGTGCAGGCAAAAGTACATTGCTTCATATTTTAGGAACCTTAGAAAACGAAGACTCTGGCTCGCTTATTATTGATGCACAAGAAATACGAGGGCTCGGAAGCAAAAAAATAGCCTCGTTTAGAAACTCTACCATTGGGTTTGTATTTCAATTTCATAACCTTTTACCTGAATTTACAGCTTTAGAAAATGTGCTTATGCCTGCTTTAATAAGCGGCAAGGATACCAAAGAAACGAAAGGGTATGCGGATGAATTGTTTAATATACTTGGTATAACTGAGCGAAAAATGCATAAACCTTCGCAGCTTTCGGGTGGGGAGCAGCAACGTGTGGCGGTGGCCAGGGCTTTAATTAATAAGCCTAAAATTATTTTTGCAGATGAACCCAGTGGTAATTTAGATTCTGCCAGCGCAGAGGAGCTGCATAATTTATTTTTTAAATTGAGAGACGAATTAGGGCAAACATTTGTGATTGTAACTCATAATGAACACCTAGCAGACATCGCAGATCGGAAAGTAGTTATCCAAGACGGGCTTATTGCATCCTAATGAGTAAAGGGGTACAGTATATGTTAGTGGCAATCTTGTTTTTTGCCGCTATGAACGTGCTTATTAAGTCTGTTCCAAGAATTGGGCCTGTTGAAATCGTCTTTTTTAGATCCATTATATCATTTTTGATTTCTTTTTTTACGCTAAAAAAATTAGGAATAAACCTTTGGGGTACTAATAAAAAGTGGTTGATGATTAGAGGAATTGCAGGCTCAATAGGTTTATTGTTATTTTTTGCAACCATTAAAGAAATGCCGCTGGCAAGTGCGGTAGCTATTCAATACTTATCGCCCATATTTACCTCCTTGCTCGGAATCTTTATTGTAAAAGAAAGAGTCTATTCTGTACAGTGGGTGTTTTTCTTAATTTCATTTATTGGGGTTATTTTAATTCAAGGGTTTGATCCCAGAGTTACTCAATTGCAATTAGGCATTGGCATTTCTTCGGCATTGGCTTCTGGTATGGCTTATAATAGTATTCGAAAATTAAAATTGAGTGAACATCCTTTAGTAATCATTTTTTATTTTCCTTTAATAACCATTCCTATTACAAGTATCTACTTACTCTTTACAGGTTGGACAACCCCCAATTTGGTTGAATTAGCTGTGTTGATAGCCATAGGTGTAGCCACACAGTTTGCTCAATATTTTATGACCAAAGCGTATCAGCTCGAAGATTTATCTAAGGTTTCAAGTGTACAATACCTGGGCATTGTGTTTGCGCTACTATTTGGATATTTGTTTTTTAATGAAGCTTATACCCTGAAATCTTTTGCTGGTATTTTAATTGTACTTATGGGAGTGATTCTAAATGTTGGGTTTAAAAGCAGAATTGATAAAAGGGCTAAGTAAGAGTATGTCTATAAAATCCAATAAACAAATAACAAATAAATCTCAAAAACGAAAACATCAAACCATGTAAGTATTTGATGTTTAGGTGATTGTATTTTTATATTTCAGCCAGTCGGCCAGACAGGAATTTGTTATTTCTGAAAACAAAATAGCGTAATCAGAAATAGAAAAAGCTCCTCAGTTAAGGAGCTTTTTCTATTTTGGCTTTGTTAAAACTTACTGGCTAATCTTTTCGATTAAGTCAGCCGCCCTATTAGAATAACCGGCTTCGTTATCGTACCAGCCCACCACTTTTACAAGCGTCCCATTGGCCGAAGTCATTAGTGAGTCAAAAATACACGAATGAGGATTGCCTACAATATCAATAGATACGATTGGGTCTTTAGTATATTCTAAAATGCCTTTCATAGCTCCATCTGCGGCTTTTTTCATCGCTGCATTAATTTCTTCAGCAGTAACTTCTTTTTTAAGTATAACTGTTAAATCTGTTAAAGAGCCATTAGGAATAGGCACTCTCATAGCGCATCCATCAAGTTTGCCCGCTAAATGAGGTAAAACTAAGCCAACTGCCTTGGCTGCTCCTGTAGAAGTTGGTACAATTGAATAGGCAGCTGCACGAGCTCTCCTCAAATCGCTATGAGGGGCATCTTGTAAGTTTTGGTCTGCCGTATAAGCATGAATGGTAGTAATATATCCTTTTTCTATTCCAAAATTATCATCTAGCACTTTAGCCATTGGTGCAAGGCAATTTGTAGTACACGATGCATTTGATAATATTTCTTCGTTTCCGGTTAATATTTCATCATTTACACCTAAAACAATGGTGGTAATATCTCCTTTTGCCGGAGCAGAAATAACTACTTTTTTGGCGCCTGCTTTTAAATGTCCTCCTGCACCTTCAGGGTCAACAAACCTTCCGGTAGATTCCAATACTACCTCAACACCTAAGTTACTCCAAGGTAGTTTAGCAGGTTCCCTTTCAGCATAAATTTTAATTTCTTTTCCGTTTACAATAATACCATCACTCGTAGCCTCTACAGTACCTGGAAACTTTCCATGAATCGAATCGTACTTTAATAAATGAGCAAGGGTCTTAGTATCTGTAAGGTCATTAATAGCTACAATTTCAATATTGCTATTGTCAAGTAGCACTTTGAAAGTCAGTCTTCCAATTCTTCCAAATCCGTTTATGGCAACTTTTGTCATGATGGTAATAAAATAGGTGAGTTTAAAAATTTATGCAAAAATACACTAGAAATCTAATTTCTTCAATTGTAGGAAAAGAATTTATTAATTAAGTTGGTTTAAAGGAAATCCTGAAATGTTTATGAATAGTTCAGGAAATAAAGGTGTTCTTAAAATATCTTCCTTAAAGTTTTACTATTTAAGTAAATAAGCTATTTTTGCACCTCGAATTTAAGAAATTTATACAATGGCTATTACTAGACTTAAAAGAAAAGGACGTAAAAATAAGCTCACTTCAAAGCGAAGAATTCAAAAATTAGCACTTGAAGGTTCGCAACCAGTAATTAAAAATGTGGATGTGGAAGCAATAAAAGCTGAATTTAAAGCAGCTACAGCAAAACCTGCCAAAGCAGAGAAAAAAGAAGCTGCTCCAGCGAAAGCGAAAGCAGAGGCGCCAGCGAAAGAAGTAAAAAAAGCTCCAGCTAAAAAAGCGACTCCTAAAGCAGAAAAGGCATCGAAAACTACTCCTAAAAAAGAAACTGCTCCTAAAGCAGAGAAAAAGGCTCCAGCTAAGAAAAAAGAAGAGTAGGTTTTTCTTTTCAAGAAATTGAAAGGGGGTTGGCAAATGCCAACCCCCTTTTTTTATGAAATTTTTAAAATAATTGTAAAATAATTTGGAAGTTAGTAAATGTTAACTAACCTTTGCTGTATGGATTTTACGCCACGCCAAATAGAGATAATACAAGCAGCCACTAAGCTGATAGGAGAGAAGGGTATTCAGAATATGACTACCAAACATCTGGCCGAAGAAATTGGGTTTTCAGAGCCTGCTTTGTACAGGCATTTTAAAGGAAAAACGGAAATTTTGGTTTCCGTGTTGGAGTATTTTCGTGAGCAAATGCGCAACAGCCTTGCTCCTTTATTGCAACAGCAAAAAACAGGGATGGATAAAATAAAGCAGATAGTTGAATTTCAATTTGAACTATTTACTAAAAACCCTGCCATTATTATGGTCATTTTTGCCGAAACAAGTTTTCAGTACGATAAATTATTGTCTTCAACGGTAAACAGGTTGCTTATTCAAAAAAAGCAGATGGTTAGCCGCATTATAGAAGAAGGAATGAAAGACGGAAGCATTCGTGCCGATGTAGATGCCGAACAATTAATGTCTATTATTTTAGGCAGTATGCGCTTTACAGTACTGCAATGGCGAATGTCTAAATTTGGATTTGATTTAAACAAAGCAGGGCTTAACCTCTGCAATGCACTAAATTTATTACTAAAGAGCAATTAATTTTTTTTAATCCAATAAGTTAGTTAGTGTTAACTATATTATTTATTAAAACAACTATGAAAAATTTAACAACTAAAATTTTACAGCATAGCAAAGCCATAATGGTTTTAACTATGCTGCTAACCGTACTCTCGGTTTGGGTGCTGGTAAACAAAGTATATATCGAAACCGATTTGGATGAGTATATGCCGCACGAGCACCCCTCTTTTGCCTACAGCGATTGGGCAGAAGAGCAATTTGACATCCGTGATGCCATTGTAATTGCTATTGAAAACAAAAATGGGGTGTATAACCCAGCAACTTTGCAAAAGGTAAAAGGCCTTACCAAAGCCCTTGGTAAAATGAAAGAAATTCGCAAATCTGATATTACCTCGCTATATACAGCGGATAACATCAGAGGCTCTGTGGAAGGGTTAGAAATTGATGCTTTTTATAAACGAGTACCCAAATCAGACGATAAGCTTAAAAGCCTAGCCAAGGCGGTTGCTACCAATGATATGGTACACGGGCGTATTGTGTCTGAAGACCAAACCGCTACTTTAATTATTACCAAGCTTGATGATAATGTATTTAGCGAAGATTTTTATGAGGCTATTATTAAATTAAGTAAAGAGTATGAAGGAGACGGAGATGTGCTGTATGTAGCTGGCCAGCCCATTATTGAAGGTACTATGGCCATTCTTATGCCAAAAGATATGAAAACCATGCTGCCCATTGTTATGCTCCTTATTATCGTGGTGTTAATGATGGTGCTTAAAAGCATAAAAGCTACGGTACTTACTATGGTGGTGGTATTAGTTTCATCAATATGGTCGTTTGCCATTATGGCGGCTATGGGTATTCCTATTTATGCCGTTACTACGTTAATTCCTGTACTGCTTATAGCCATTGGAGTGGCCGATGGTATTCATATGTTTAGCCATTTGCAGCTATATATGCGTAAAAATAAAAATGCTTCAAAAGAAGATAAAATAAGCAATATGGTGGCCGAAATGTGGAAACCTGTGACAATGACTTCTGTTACAACTGCCGTTGGATTTTTATCATTGCTAACCTCAGAAGTGTATCCTATTAAGTATTTTGCGGTATTTGCGGCATTGGGCGTTATGTTTGCTATGTTGCTTTCGTTGGTAATTATACCTGCCGGAGCTATGTTATTTGGCTTGCCCAAAGTAAAACACCAAGAAGAAAACGCTAAAAAAGAAGATGCGTTTGCCAACTGGGCTGGCTGGTTTGCACTTAAAATAACCCGGTATAAAACTGCCTTTATTATCTGGACAATCCTATTGGTTATCTTTTTTGGCTATGGGGCTTCTAAAGTTTGGATTAACTCCAGCTTTTTAGAGCGTTTCCCAGACTCTAACCCCATTGTGCAAACCGATGCCTTTGTAAATGATAAGTTTATGGGAACCACCTCCATTAATGTAATACTGGAAGGCAAAGAGGCAGACGCATTTAAATCTCCAGAAGTGCTAAAGCTTTCAGAAAAAATGATGAACGAAACCATTGCCAAGTTTGATGCCATTGGCGGAGGTATAAGCATTAACGATTTTTTAAAAAGAATGAATAAAGTGCTTAACGAAGACCGTGAAGAATTTAATACCATACCCGATAACAGCGATTTAATAGCCCAGTACATTTTACTGTACGAAATGAGTGGCGACCCCGATAAACTTTGGGAAGTAGTGGACTCTGATTTTAAAACCGGTAATTACAACTTGCAGGTAAAAACCGATAACTCTAAAACGTTAGAAGAAATTTTAGCTCATTTAGAAACCTATAAAGATGATTTTAAAGCCATAGGAGTAAACTTAAATTTTGCAGGCAGCGGCTATACATTGCTATTATTTAATAACCTTATAATGGAAGGCCAAATTAAAAGCTTAATACTATCTTTCTTTATTGTATTAATTCTATTAGGCTTTATGTTTAAGAGTTGGAAAGTGGGTTTAATTGGTACTATACCAATTATGATTACAGCCGTTATTTCGTTTGGTGTGCTTGGTTTATTAAACATTCCATTAGAAACTACCACGGCTCTCATATCAAGCATTGCCATTGGTATTGGTATTGATTATGCCGTTCATTTTATAGATAGGTATAAAATTAATGCCCTTGCCACAGGCGATAAAGAGTTAACCATTATGAAAACGATGGCACACTCCGGCAGAGCCATTTCGTTTAATGCCATTGTGGTAATAGCAGGCTTCTTAGTGCTGTTGGTATCTGAGTTTTTGCCTAATCAGGCACTAGGTGCTATTGTGTCGCTTAATATGTTTACAAGCTTTATAGGCACAGTAACCATTATGTTTATTGTGCTGTATATGAGCAATATATACTTTACAAAAAAGAAAAAATAACATGTATAACAATCTAAATTATAATAAAATGAAACATTTAAAAGTAATGTCTGTTATGCTAATTATAGCAATAACAACCATCGTAATGCCTGCAAAGGTGCAAGCGCAAACAGGCAAAGAAATAGCCTGGAAAGTATATGACAGACCATCGCCTAAAGATGGCGAATCGGATATGACCATGACCCTTATTAACTCAAAAGGAAAAGAGCGGGTTCGTTACTTACACCAATTTTTAAAAGAGTATGACGAAGTAGAAAAAAAGGTGATGTTTTTTAAAGCCCCAGCTGATGTAAAAAATACTTCGTTTCTTAATTATAGTTACGATGACGACCGCGATGATGACCAATGGCTATACTTGCCTGCGCTTAAAAAAGTAAAAAGAATATCCGGAGGTAGCAAAGACGATTACTTTATGGGGTCTGATTTTACCTATGAGGATTTGGAAAAAAGAAGCCCAAATAAAGATGTGCATAAGCTATTAAAAAGCGAAACACTAAATGGTGAGCAATGCTATGTAATTGAAAGTACCCCCAAGGAAGAAGGGCAATACTCCAAACGAGTGGCCTGGGTAATAAAAGACAAATGGATTCCTCTAAAAATAGAGTTTTATGATGAAGACGAAGAACTGTTAAAAGTGTTGACAATTCCTGAGTTTAAGCAGCTTAAAGGCTATTGGACAGTTATTACCCAAAATATGGAAAACGTACAACGAAGCCATAAAACAGTTATAAAACTATCAAATATAGAATTAGAAAAAGGCCTTGGCGATGAAAAATTTACGCAAAGAGCCATGATGAAAGGATTATAAAATAAATATTAATGTCATTGCGAACCTGCCTGTACTGCTGTTTCGGTAGGCAGGCGTAGTGAAAAGCAATCTCTAAAATAATTACAGATTGCTTTGTGCCTACCATTGACAGATTAAAAAGGGGATGCCGGAACAGGTCCGGCAAAGTACATAAAAAGAACGTTTCCCCGCACTTGTTGCGAGGTCTCCATTTTTAAGGACGGGACAGGACATATTTTCTGTCATCTTCCTACGCTGATCCGCCAACTGGTCGGATTCCACTTTCGCAATGACGATACAAAACAAAGATGGCAAACCTTGGCAAAATAATATCAACATTTTTAGCAGCACTCATTGGTGGTTTATCAGTGCTAGCCGGGGGCAGTGTATTAGTAAATATTACAGCCCCAAATTATCAATTTTTAGAGTGGTTGGTAGTTTATAATGTAGTGCTAGGGCTTGCCTCTTTGTTGGTAGCTTTTAAATTATGGCAGGCAGCCAATTATAAATTACCTGCGGCTATACTCATTAGCCATATTGCCACTTTGGCTTTGTTGCTAACCGTTTTTAGCAAAGAGGTTGCTGGCGAAAGCCTTAGAGCTATGTCGTTTCGAATGCTTATTTGGACCATTGTATTATTTATTACTTATTTAAGAAATAAAAATGAAAACTAGTGCATACATATTGGGAACTTTATTGCTATTGAGCAATTTAGGTTATGCCCAATCAGAAGATGAACCCAAACTGGAAATTAATGGGTTTGTGCGAAACTTTACAGGCGTATTATTAGCTCCACCTAATGAATACAGCATTATTCAAAACACGTTAAACTTAGAGTTTCGTTTGCAATCGGATAAGTTTGCCCTTTATGCAAACCCTTATTATTTTCAGTACCCTAATAAAGCCGATGAGTTTAGGTTGCGAGAGGCTTATGTAGATATTTACCTAGATAAGTTTGACTTTAGGCTTGGTAAGCAGCAAATTGTTTGGGGGCAGGCCGATGGTGTTTTTATTACAGACATTGTTTCGCCTTTAGACCTAACCGATTTTCTTATGAGAGATTTTAATGAGATTAGAATAGGTGTAAATGCAGCTAAAATTAATTACTACCCAAGCTACGACCATAGTTTTGAGTTAGTATGGATGCCTTCTTTTACTCCAGGTGTTTTACCAGAGGATGGAAGTATGTGGAGGCCGCCTGTTGACTTTGCCGCACCACCCACTTTTGATAACTCTAATAGCGGAGTGCCTTTTAATTTAGAAAGCAGCGAAGTGTTTTTAAAGTACAGCATGAGCAAAGCTTGGGCCGATATACAGTTAATGGGAGCCTACACCTGGGACGATGCCCCCGCTATGCATGTAACACCCATTGCACCACCCGACCCTGCAGCACCGGGTTTGCTTATAAAGCCAGAACACCACCGGTTGGCACTGGCAGGTATGAGCTTTAATACACAAGTGGCCGACTTTGTGATTAGAGGGGAAGGTGCTTATTATTTTAACAAGTATTACCAAACTGCCGACCCCACAGCAACCGATTTTTTAGTAGAAAAAAACTTTATAAACTATGTAGTGGGGTTAGATAAAACCATTGGCGATTGGAAATTTAGTACACAGTTTATCCAACGTGTTATTATAGATTATGATGAGCAAATAAAAGAGAATGAGGTTGATAACCTTGCCACTTTATTAATTAGCAAATCAATGTTTAGAGAAACCGTTCGGTTAGAGTGGTTTTCGTACCACGGGCTTACAACTAACGATGCTTTAATGAGAATTAGGGGGTTTTATTATCCAATGGATGCGGTTAGCCTTGAACTAGGCGCTAATATATTTACAGGCACCGAAGGCATGTTTGGGCAATACAACGATAACGATATGGTATATGCCAGAATTAAATATAACTTTTAAAAATAAAAACAGATGAAATCTACAAAACAACTAATCACAGCCTTTACTCTAATTGTATTTATGGCTTCTTGTGGTGCTACGCAAGAGCATAATCACGAATCGAACAAACAGGAAGTTAAAGAGGAGCATCACGAAGAAAAAGGAGAAGCGGCCTTAACATTGAATAATGGCACTAAGTGGGCTGCTGATGAGCCAACGTATAACGGAATGAAACAACTAAGTTTAGCCATTACCACATTTAACACAAGTAATAATAGCCCCGATAAAGAACAGTATAATAAGTTGGGTAATCAGCTTGCAGGTATTACCAAAGAGATAATAAGTAAGTGTAGTATGAAAGGGCCAGATCATGACCAATTACATATAGTACTAGCTCCTATGTTAGCCAATGTTGATATAATTAAAAATGGAACAGATGTTTATGAGGCAAGAAAAAATGTAGATAGCCTTAGAGGCTCACTTGAGCAGTTTTTTGCTCATTTCGAATTAAAATAGAAATTTCAGTAAAGTTAGGTTGTTTAGGTTATTTTTAATAACCAGTAAAGGAGTTGGGGCAGTATCCAACTCCTTTTAAAACAACTAAATTATAAGATGTTAAACAATAATAACGTACATACCCAAAGTGATAATTTGCTAGAAGAACTCTTTCAGCAGGAGATAGAGAAGAGCGCACGCTTGCGCGCTATTATTTTAATAGGGCTTCTTTCTTTTGTAGGCATTTCTCTTTTGTTAGTGTATTTATTTTTTGGAGAGCAATACATAAATATTTTTAAATCTAATATTGCCATATATGCACTGGTAATATATGTATTGGTAATAATTGCCTATGAGCTAGTGGTACACTATTTAGTAAAAAAAAGGCACGATTTGTTTAATCTCAGGTCAAAATTATCAGCCTATTTTATTACATTTTCAGAAATTGGGCTGCTTAGCATTTTGCTTATTGTAGTTGTTGAGCGCTCCGAAGCTAACGTAATTCTTTCTTCGCCTGCGGTATTAACTTATTTTATCCTTATTATCTTATCTACACTCCACCTCGATTTTAAACTTTCGATTTTTGCAGGGCTGCTGGCAGCCGTTACCTATGTAGCTCTTTCAATTTATTATAGCCAATTCAGCCCTTTGGCAAATTATCAAAATTTTACTCTTTCAATCATTCAGTACCTTGGGCAAGGCATAATGATGATAGCTGCGGGCATTTCTGCGGGTTTTGTAGCCCGGCTAATTAAATCAAAAATGAATGTTTCGCTCACAACTATTATTGAAAAAAATGCAGTAATTGATTTGTTTGGGCAACAAATTTCGCAACAAATTGCACAAGAAATTCTTAAAAATCCAAAGGAATTAACAGGGATAAGAAGAAATGTAACCATTATGTTTTTAGACATTCGAAACTTTACCCCGTTTGTTGAAAACAAACAACCAGAGGAAGTGGTAGCCTATTTAAATACAATGTTTGGCTTTATGATAGACATTGTACAGTCGCATAATGGCATTATAAATCAATTTTTAGGCGATGGCTTTATGGCTACATTTGGAGCCCCTATGACCCTGGGAAACAGCAGCGAACATGCCGTTTTAGCTGCGCAAGAAATAGTAACAACTTTAGCTGCAAAAACAAACAAAGGTATTATTCCTAAAACCCGGTTAGGAATAGGCATCCATTTTGGCGAAGCGGTTACAGGTAATATTGGCTCTATTGCCCGAAAACAATATTCTATTACAGGCAATGTTGTGATTTTGGCTTCGCGCATTGAGCAGTTAAACAAAAAATTTAACGGGCAATTATTAATTTCAGAAGAAGTGTACCTGCAACTCGACCCCCAAATTAAAGATAGGTATATCGCTTTAGGGGCTGTAGCCGTAAAAGGGCGTGAAAAACCAATTTCGCTTTATCAATTAAAAGAACGTAATGAAGAATAAGGAAGAATTAATACGCATGAACGATACGCTTGAAGAAATTGTTTTTAAAGCAAATGCACTGGAGCAAAAGTATGCCAAAAGTATTGTTAATGTACACTCTAACTATTACGATAGTGCCCGCAACCTAATACACTATTTGGCATTTAGAAGCTTTGATATTGATATTCTACAAGAAAAACTCCGACAGTTAGGGCTTCCTGATTTATCTGGTATAGAAGGGCATGTTATGAAAAGCCTTTTATCAATACAGGTAATTATTAACCTGTTTATGGATACTAAAAATGAAGAAAATATAAATGGCGTAATTTCTATACAAAAAGCCGATAAGCTGCTAAATAAAAATACAAAAAAGCTATTTGGGTATAAATCAAAAAAGAGGAAAACACGCATAATGGTAACATTACCTGCTACTGCCTCTGAGGATTACACCTTGGTTAATCAGCTTGTAAAATTAGGTATGAACAGCGCCAGAATTAATTGTGCTCACGATAGCCCAGAGGTTTGGAAAAAAATGATAACCAATATTAAGCGTGCAAATGGGGCTCTAAAAAAGAAGTGCAAAATAATGATGGATTTGGGCGGCCCCAAGTTGCGAACTGGGCCAATGAAACCAGGCCCAAATGTTGTTCATATTCAGCCTTCAAAAGATGTAGAAGGTAAAGTAATTAAACCTGCTAAGGTTTGGATTGCCCCTCCTGATATCCTTCCTCCAAACGACTCTGCGGATGTTACTATTCCGGTTAGTGAGGAGTTAATGGATAAAATTAAAAGAGGTAATATCATTAGATTTAAAGATTCGCGTGGTAAGAATTGTAAAATTGATATTAAAAAACGTGAGAAAAAGGGGCGATGGGGCGTATGCTCAGATTCAGCTTACATTTCTACAGGTACTGAATTAAGGCTTGGTAAAAAGAAAGCTGATGGGAGTGAAAAAATATTAGTGGGAGAACTATTGCCTACAGAACAGTTTATAACATTACATATTAATGATATTTTTGAGTTGCACAAGGAGGCTGCATTAGGAGAACCAGCTACTTATGAGGAGAATGGTGCGCTCATTAAAAAAGCACATATTTCGTGCACCTTACCAGCAATTTTTGAAGATGTAAAAGCAGGGGAACCTGTTTTTCTGAATGATGGTAAAATTGAAGCCATTATTGAAGAAGTTAATGCAGAAAGGTTAATGTTAAGAGTAACCTATGCAAAAAATACAGGAAGCAAACTTAAAGCAGATAAAGGTATCAATTTTCCTGAAAGTGATTTAAAAATAAGTGGTTTAACCGAAAAGGATAAGCTTGACCTTGAGTTTGTTGCTCAAAATGCAGATGCCGTAAACCTCTCGTTTGTAAACCAACGTAGTGATGTGGAAACCTACTTAGAAGAAATAGGCAAGTATGAGGCGAACCTCGGACTAATTCTAAAAATAGAAACTCAAAAAGGGTTTAGAAATCTACCAGAAATACTATTAACAGCCATGCAAACCTACCCAATAGGGGTAATGATTGCTAGGGGAGATTTGGCCATTGAAACGGGTTGGAAAAACTTTGCAACCATTCAAGAAGAAATTATGCGGGTAAGCGAAGCGGCTTACATACCGGCTGTTTGGGCAACTCAGGTATTAGATAATTTGGCCAGAAAAGGTGTGCCAACCCGTTCTGAAATAACAGATGCCGCACAAGCGCAAAGAACAGAATGTGTAATGCTTAATAAAGGAACTTATATTAAAAAGGCAGTAAAAACCCTGGATAAAATTTTAAGGCGAATGCAGCGTTTTCAAAAAAAGAAGCAAATAATATTACCAAAACTAGAACAAGCAGGAGAACTAAAATTATCACACAAAAAATATGACATTCAATAAAAATAAACAGATGAAAAATCTAATTAAAAAGGTAACTATGATTATAGGGGTGGTTTTGTTATCATCATTCACCCATAAAACAGATGAAACATTTTCTCTTACTGTTAAGGTAAATAAACTGCAAAACTCAGAAGGAGTAGTGCAATTTGCTTTATATAATAAGGATGGGTCTATACCTGACCAACATTACAAAAAATACTATAAAATGGAAACAGCAAGCATTAGTGATGGTTCGGCTGTGATAACATTTAATAACCTGCCCAAAGGAACTTATGTAATAAATATATTACACGATGAAAATAAGAATGGAAAAATTGACAAAGGATTTATTCTGCCGAAAGAAGGACTTGGGTTCTCTAATTATCAGTCATTAGGGCCAACCAACAGACCTAATTTTAAAAAAGCAAGTTTTGAGTTAATAACTGATTTAACCATTGAGGTAAGGGTAATTTACATGTAAATGGTAAATTTAAAAAAAGCTTTATATACTTTAATGCACAGGGTTAATACCATACTATTTTTTTTAGTATTACTGCTAAACTTAGGTGCCGTTGCACAAACAGTACCTAAATTTATTAATCAAAAATCGGTAGGCGGGTTTATTTCTACAGGGTTTCCGCTTTATACATTGCAAGAGAGTACTACATATCAACCTCTACTAATGGGAGGGGCAGTACACCTGCCGCTTTACCAAACAAAAGGTAGGTTTAATATAGCACTTGACCTAGCTCCGCAAGTTGGATTTGTGCCTTACCAAAATGGTATGGAGTATGAATTTGGACTAAACTTTATTTTTTCCTTTGGATTTCAGGTAGGAGAGAACTCAATTTTAAGTGCCAATATAGGCACAGGGCCACATTATATAACGGCTGCTATCGAGCGGCAAGCTTCTGGATTTATATTTTCAGACCATTTTAATATTGCCTATAAAAAGAGAATTAAAAATTTGCAATTAGGCTTTACTGTAGGCATTCGTCATATATCGAATGCAGGGCTTAAAGAACCTAATTTGGGAATTGAGAATGTTGGGCTGGGTTTATCGTTGGCAAAATTATTTTAAGCTAAATGTTAAACCGCATTATTCATGCGATTAGCTTTGTGTAGATGCAAGGCGTTAAAACACGAAGATATATCTTCATATTTCGAGGGTTTTACAACGAAGCAGATGCACGAAGATAATCGTAAGCTACACCCAAATTTGAGGTGAAAAATTTGTTAAAAAAAGAAATCTAACAAGTTGAAATTTGGGAACATTATACTATGAATGCAGTGAATAATGCGGTTAAACCTTTGCCAAATAAATAAGTCTAAACAATAATTAACTATTTTTTTAACTTTAATTTTTTTAATCATGAAATTTTTTAGAATTATTTTTTTAGGGTTTGTTACATTATTAACAGCAAGCGGATGCGATAGTGAGACGGTTGAGCCTGTAGGGGTTGATACAACAGAGGTAATAACAAATGTTGTAGAAATTAACACCACTGACATTGACGGGCTAAAGTTTATGCGCGAAGAGGAGAAACTAGCACGTGATGTGTATATTTCTTTATTTGCAATGTACGATAATCAGGTATTTAATAACATTTCAAACAGTGAACAACGCCATATGGATGAGGTGTTAAAACTATTAAATACCTATAATATTGAAGACCCTTCGTTGGATGAAACAGGAAAGTTTTCAAATCAGATCCTTCAGCAATTATACGATGATTTAATGGCTCAAGGCAGTATTTCGGAAGTGGAGGCACTTATAGTTGGAGCCACCATTGAAGACGTTGACATTAGAGATTTGGAACTGTTTATTACTGAAACCACCAACGAGGACATTATTAAAGTGTATGAATTTCTTAACTGTGGCTCTCGCAATCATATGCGGGCATTTATCTCCAGATTAAACGATTTGGGTGTAACTTATACCCCTCAGTTTATTACACAAGAGCAATTTGACAGCATTATAAATGGTGATAAAGAAAAATGTGGCCAAAATTATAATAGATAATAATAAAACCTGAACCCTTTGTATAATTAATTGGTGCTAAAACCAACGTTTTACAAAGGGTTCTGTTTGTTTAAAATAACATTAAAATTAACCTAATAATTAACATGAGTAAAATTAAAAACCTATTTAAAAGCCTAACAGCTTATCATCATTTTTTAGTATTTTTAATCATTTTAACAGTACTAAAAATAGTTAATGTATTTATAACCAATGGATTTGATGAAGGACTTCATTTTACCAAACTGGGCGTTGGGCTCATTATTATATCTTCCATATTACATCTAATTTTTAGAACACTATTTGATAAAAATAAAAAATATCTACATTCTCTTATCAGCACTTTTTTAATCATCTTAATGCTATCTCATGCAGACCCTGAACCTGTAAGAGGTGTGCTGGTAATTTTGCTTTTATACGTGGCTAAATTCTTTGTTAAGTATAAGCATAAAAATATTTTCAATCCGGTTGTATTTACCATTGGCGTTATTACATTACTCTCGCTTTTTGTGCCGTTTTTAGGTGTACCCCCTATGGATTTTACAGGTATTGATATACGGTTTCCTATGTTTGGTATGCAGGTGCCTCTTTCGTTGTTGCCAATTACATTGGCCCTAGTTTTTAATGTTGCACGGGTTAAAAAGCACCCGTTGGCTCTAAGTTATACTGCTGTTTCATTAATTTTGGGCTTTTTTACAAATGCGTATGGAGTGGATGTTTTCTCCTACATTATTAGTACCATGTTTGTAGGTGCTGCTGTAATTATAGAACCCAAAACATCTCCTGTAAAAACTAAACAGCAATTAGTTTACGGTGTATTAATGGCATTTTTTATAGCTGGTTTGGCTGCATTAAAAGTACCCAACGCAGTGGTTATTGGCTTGCTTATAGGCAATATTGGGTATTTTTTGTATAAACAGAAGGTTAAGAAGGGAACTTCTTAACTTTATAGCCTGAGTTGTGGGGGATAAGCTTAAGCTAAACGAAGTTGTTGTGAGACACCTTAAAAACTTTGATAGAAGAATTTTTGAGAAGGAAGCAATATGTGCAGTAAGAGCAGAGACAGTGTTAATGAGTAATTGACTGACTGGCGTAGACTCTGATGATTGGGTATAGAACCCTTTTGGAGAGAGGCTAAGGGAGAAAGGCAGTGCTACACAGCCCTTTTGGGGTTTCTTATAATCGAGCAATAGAATGGAGCACACTTTTCCTTAGCAACCACCTTCGGCAGCTTTCTTCTTCTTTTTGCGTACAACTACCGTTTTTTTTGGGGCAACTGTAGTTACAGTTTTTGAGTTGTTTCCACCTTTTGCCAAAATGGCTTTATAATCTACCGCAGGTTTTTCGGTTTCATACGTAGAGTTTTCGCTTAATAACCCTGCCATTTGTAAATCCATGTATTCTTTGCCTCCCATGAGTGTTACTGTATTGGTGTACCCTAATTGGTACATCATCATCCAAGGGGCATTTGCTTGCAATTGGTCATTGCCATAAAAAACTACTTTTACAGAATCCTTTTTCCATGTGTCAAAGAGTTTTTTATTATCATCGTCTAAAAGCATGGGAATAGGAATGTTAATGGCATTGTCAAGCTTTCCTTTTTCATAATCATAAATGCTACGTAAATCAACAAATACGGTTGAAACAGTGTCTTTTAATAAATCAACGGCTTCTTCAGGCGTTACTTGATAGACGAGTATTAACTCTTCAATCATTTGCTGAGGTAAATATTTATAGATATTTTTTTGCTTTTTAATGGTGTTTGCACCAATAATTATAACTGCCAGGAATACAATCACTCCAATAGTAATTCGTCTCGTTCTTTTTAATTCTTCCATTATTTTTCAGTTAAATGGCTTAAATAATTAACAACCACCCTCGGCAGCTTTCTTTTTCTTTTTGCGTACAACTACTGTTTTTTTAATAGGCGTTGTTGTGGCGCTTTCTATATTAGCAAAAGAACCTCCAAAGTAGATAGATGCTGCTTTTTCAAAAGCATACAAATCAAATGCTTCTGAGGAGGCCGTTTCGGGAGGTTCAACAGGTTGAATAATGGTTGAAAACCATTGGTTGACACCACCTTTCATAATGTACAGGTTTTTGATTCCTTGTTGGGCAATCAGCATCCATGCCTGATCAGCATAAATATTTCCATTAGAGTATAAAACCACATCTACTCCATCTTGGCTTAAGTAATCAACCCATTCTTCATCCAAAATATGCTCTAATGGGATGTTAAAAGCTCCAGGAATCGAGTATTCTTCAAACTCACTAGGAGTTCTAACATCTACTAAAAATATACTAGGGTCTCGTTCAATAAGCCTTTTAGCTATTTGGTGGGTAGATAAAAATCGAGCAGGGTTATAAATTTCTATTAAGAATTTCTCTGCTGGAATTTGCTTTGTATCGTGTTTATCGGGCAATACAACTAGTCCAAAAGCTGAACCGATAAAAACAACTGCGAGTAAAATATATCTTTTTGACATCTTTAATTATGTTTAATACCTTACTTCTTTTACTTTTTTTCTAATTACTGAAGTAACATAGAAAATGGCTACTGCGATAATTGCAAACCAGAATGTAAACCAAGCATTTGACATGTTTAGATATTCTGAAATGGTGATATGCCCCATGTCGCCCATGTTGTAGTAGGGCTTTATAAGAGGAAATACGAGTGAGTAAATAAATATACCAATAAATAATGCGATGGTAAATACCCAACCATCTAGTTTGCCAATGGCCAAAGCACAGAGGCTTGTGCCAGGACAAAAACCGCCAATAATAAAGCCAAATCCCATGATTATACCTCCAATAGTAGCTGAAAATATAAAGGTTGGGTGTACGAATAGTACAGAATAATCTATCCACCCAAAGTAGCCCATATAGAGTAAGCCAATGATGGCTACCAATGTTGCAGTGATAAATACGCGAATTACGGCAAAATCGTAGCCATAAAACACGCCTATTAGTTTTCGTGAGGAGGAGAAGCCTGAAGCTTCCATAATATATCCAAACGCCATGCCAATGAATATGGCAATAACATAATTCCATTCTGTTGAAATTTCTCCAAAATAGGTAAGAGGTCCCATAATTTTCTAATTCTATTGTTAATTAATCCACATTTTTCTAAAAAAATAGGCTACTATATAGGCCGTGCCAAATATGCCAGCCATTGTAATAAACCCTCCCAAGGAGAGCACGGCAGAACCACTTAAAGCAGCACCACTTGTACATCCTCTTGCAAACTGTGATCCAAACCCAAAGAGCAAACCACCAATGGAAGCATAAATCAATCGCTTATTGCTAGAGATATGTGGAGGATGCTGAACTCTAAATTTTACTCTACCAGATAGTGCACCTGATAAAAAAGCACCAGCTATCATTCCAATAGTTTCAAAAACCAACCAATTATTCATTGGGTTTTTCTCTTCATCGTAATATTTAGAATAATAGGATGATTCTTTTGCATAACCTGGTGCTACTTTATCAACCGTAGTAATTACGGCACTTTTAGTTCCCCCAGTTGCGCCTAATCCACGGCCTGTAATGTAAAATGTTGCTATCAACAGTAAGCCTAGCATAAACCCCCCAAAATATGGGTTCCAGTAAATATGTGTTTTATTTTCTTTCCAAAAATCCATAATGTTAATTTTAGTCTTTTATCAATATAAATACCTTGTGAGCTGGCCTGCTTCTACCATAATAAACCTGAACATTATTCCACCGAGTAATACAAGTAATGCAGGTATTATGGCAGGTACTTTAAAGCCAACTAATTCGAATATTTCGAGTATGGCAGGAAAGGCTAAACCAAGGATGATGACAAAAACCCAAAAGGACACTGTGAATTCACCGCCTAATAATAGGAGAGAAGCTTCGTGTTGCACTTGCGAACCAGCAAGCATACCCATGAGCATATGTATGATTAAGAATAGTTCTATTCCAATCAATACCAAATCAATCATACTAAACATCCTACGTTCTGCATGAGACTTAGACATTAGTATAATGGTCGCTGCTCCTGTAGATAGACCTGAAGTTAAGAACAGTGGCCCTAGAATGGAGTTGTTCCAAAGAGGTCTTGCGTTAAATGCTGAAAGTAGAATGCCTGTATAAATTCCCAAAAGGATAGTAGAAGGTACTAAAATCCAAGCTAAAACTCTTCTGTGATAGATGACAAAATCTATGATCCAATCAAAATAGGATAAGAAACCGAAATCCCAGTTCCATTTAGGGAAATACTCTTTAAAATAACTTAATGTCCATAACATAGAAACTGGCATCACTAGCATCAAGGTCCAGGCACCCCATGACATGGGAGATTCTAGTCGTATGGTTACATAAAGCCTCCAAGCGTACCAAACATGCGATAAATCGTATAATAAAGCCAAAAGCCCAACTCCAATGGCTATTGGAGCTATAATGGTTGCATATTTTACAGCCCCAATGTATTTGTCTTCTTTTCTAAAAAGAACTACAAGTGCTGCAAAAAATAAAATTCCTGCTGCCAATCCACCTAAAAACAGATAGAGTGAAATTGGCCAGTGCCACAATTCGAGGTGTGGATCTATATGAGGCAGGTTTCGTCCGCTGATGAATATTTCTTCTTTCATTACACTATTAGATTAGGTAAAAAATATGAGGATTAGTACCTGCTTCAGGCGCAAGTGTTTTTTGCTTCCTAGTTTTAAGCATATTCGATATTTCGCTGTTAGGGTCGTCAATATCTCCAAAATACATACACTTAGTAGGGCAAACCGATACACAAGCTGGTTGTAATCCTTCAGTTACTCTATGTAAGCAAAAAGTACACTTATCAACATAGCCTTCAGGGTGTACGTAGCGGGCATCGTAAGGACACGATTCTATACAGGCACCACAACCAATACACTCATCGTGCTCTACGATTACAATTCCGCCATCTACAATTTGGCTTGCGCCAGTAGGGCAACACCGTACGCAGGGAGCATCTTCACAATGATTACATCGTTCGGAGCGGAGTTCTATTTCTACCTGTGGGTAGGTGCCAGAAACAGATTCGGTTACCCAATCTCTACAAAACCCTTCGGGTACATTGTTTTCTGTTTGACATGCGACTACACAGTCGCTACATCCGACACATTTTTTTGTGTCTATCGCCATTGCATATCTCATGATACAATTGATTTTAGATCGGTAATAAATGTGACAAAATTTCCACGCATTCCTGTGCCGCCCATAATTGGGTCAATCATTACATTGGTAATCATTTCAGTGTCGTTGGCACCTTTACCATAAGAGCGCGACAGTTTTTTGTTTGCATTTCCAAAACCATGCACCATATAAATAGAGTCCCACCTAATCCGCTCAGTAATCCTAACCTTGATAGGAAAGGTCGTTACCACTCCATCTTGATTTTTTAGATAGATTTCTTGGTCATTTTTTAGGCTCCAGAGTTTTGCTACTTTAGGATTTACCCAAACTTTATTCTCATCTTTTAGTGCACTTAAATTAGGATTATTAGAAGTTCTACTAAACGTATGCATTGGAGCTCTACCATAAATTAATCGGTAAAAATTCTGCTCTGGCTCTGGGTGAGCGGTGTACTTAGGCATGGGGTCAAACCCAAGCTCGGCAAGCTCGGTAGAATATAATTCCACTTTGCCTGTGTTAGTTGCAAACTCGTAATCTTCGCCATTGGCAATGTAAAGAGGGCCACTAGTTCGGTTGAATTTTTTAACACCAAGTCGTTTCATTTCTTTTAATGAAGAACCTAGTTTCCTTAATTGCCAATCGATTACTTCTGAATAATCTTTATATTCGAAGTAAGCCTCAAGCCCCAATCGTTCCCCTAATTTTTTGGCCATCCACCACGAAGGTTTGGAGTTATACTTAGGTTTTATTGCAGGTGCTCTTAATGCGATTGAAGGTTCCCTATTAGTCGCAGACCTTAATTTATCATATCGTTCAAGGTAGGTGCATTCAGGTAAAACCACATCAGCATAACCTGTAACATCCATTGGCATGGTATCACAAACTGCTAAAAATTCGATGGAGTCTAGTGCTTTTTCTAAGTTTTTAGTATCAGGGATACTCTTAGGTAGGTTTGTTCCACTTACAAACCAAGCTTTTACTTTATGTTTGGTATTTTCTTCAGGAATAGAAGCCCTTATAATTTCGTTGGTTAATCCCATTTGAGCTAATGGGTATTCTTCTCCAATTTCTTCCCAACCCCACTTAGGGTGTGGATATGCTGGGTGTGGGTATTTTGGTATCTTAACTTTTTCTTTAAGGTAAAAACCTCCTCGTTTACCCCAGGAACCTAATAAGCCATTTAAGATGGCCATGGCTCTTTCTCTTTGAGTATCATCACCATACCAAGTTACATGGCGGCCAGGGTGAATAATTACAGCAGGAGCTGCATCAGCCATTTTGCGAGCTGTTTTACGAATTACACTTGGTTCGATGGTAGTAATACCATAGGCCCATTCTGGTGTGTAATTTTTAACGTGTTCTTTAAGCTCATCAAAACCGTAAGTGTATTTTTTGATATATTTCTCGTCATATAGCTCATCGTAAATAATTACGTGCATCCAAGCTAGTAGTAAAGCAATATCAGTTGATGGCTTAATGGCTAACCAATGTTGCGATTTACTTGCAACCGTAGATAGTCGAGGATCAACTGTAATTATGGTAACATCTTTATCGATAGCTTCGGCAAGTTCTTGCACTTGCGTATTATGCATGTTTTCGCCAATATGCGAACCTATTAATACCAAGCATTTAGTATCTCTAATATCGGTTGGTTCAGGCGAGCCTACCCAACTACCAAATGTTGAACTGAATCCTTGCTCTCTTGGTCCACGGCACTGTGCATACGCAGGTTCGCCAATAGTATCGGAGCCATAGGCTTTAAATAAATGTTCGAAATGTGAACCTGAAGAACCATGCTTTAATAAAGCAAAGCTTTCTGCTCCATATTTTTGCTTGATATCCTTCATTTTAGAAGCAATTAAATCGAGTGCTTCTTTCCAACTTGCCTCTCTAAAACTGTCTTCAGCTCCATTTACTCCTTTTACTCTAATTAAGGGAGTTTTTAGCCGGTCAGTATCGTTGTACATGCCAACACCACCGGTGCCACGTGGGCATAAACGTCCGTTGCAATGTGGGTCGTCATCGTTACCAATTATTTTAACAATGTTTCCTTCTTTGTCAACATTGATCCAAGCGGCACATTTCCAAAAGCAAACTTCGCAATAGGTTGCGGTTCGCTTAAAATCAATGTCACGACCTGGGTCGCTTGAGTCGAAAATGCCGAGGAGTGAGCCACCTAAACTTGTTGTTGAGGCTACTGCGGCTAAACCTCCAACTCCCAATGCTGAAATTTTAATAAACTGTCTTCGATTTGTACGCATGAGAATAATCGATTATTAGTTAAAAATTTAATCTCTCTTTTTAGCGAGGTAACCTTGGATTTTATAAATTAAAAAAATACTAATATACTAGAATTTAGCTGATATCCAACTGATTACGAATCAAAATTACATTAGAAATAGGGATGATTTTATGACCTTTATCAGAAAAAAAAATGAATAAAAAAAGGTATTTGTCTTGTGATTAATATGGCTAGAATACATTTTAAGACTATTTTTAATCTTTTATTTTGATGATTTTACTAAATGCATAATAAAGTGTTGAAAAAACCTTTTTTACTTCTATTATTTATTACATTTTTAGTTACGCTGGTTTTTGCACTTTTCAAGTATTTACATACTATAGATAATACATCTTCTGTTGAAATTGAGAAACAAACCAATGAGCATATTGCCAGTGGAGGAGAATGTGTTAATTGTCATACTCAAGTGATAGGTATGGGAGAGGTTCATTCACAAATTGGGTGTGCCACTTGCCATTTTGGCGATAGCCAATCAACCAGCAAGGCTGAGGCTCATGAGGGCATGGTGCTAATTCCGGGTAATGCTTCTAATATGAAACAGGCTTGTGGCGTTTGCCATGCTGAGGCGGTTAAAAATATTCAATCATCAATAATGACTACCAATAACGGAATTGTATCGGTTAATAAATATATTTTTGGAGAACTAGATTCACCTGATGGCTTTGAAGAAATAACTGAAATTGGTTATAGTGCCGCTGATGAACATTTGCGTAATTTATGCGCTCGTTGTCATCTAGGTTATGAAAAAGAGCATACAGGGCCTGTAGATGAGCTTACACGTGGTGGAGGCTGCAATGCTTGCCATTTAAATTATAGCATAGAGGGCAAGCAATCTCATTTAAGCTATTTAACGGATAAGGGAGATTTACCTAAAATTCATCCATCTCTCGATCTTAATATATCCAATAATCATTGCTTTGGTTGCCATAGCCGATCTGGTCGTATTTCTACTAATTATGAAGGGTATCACGAAACTTTACTAAACAAAAAGGATATAGCTGGTGTGGCTGGCTTTAGAACTTTGCAAGATGACCGTGTATTTAAATACATAAATGAAGATGTGCATCATACCAAAGGTTTGTTGTGCATTGATTGTCATACGTATGCTGATGTAATGGGAGATGGGAAGCAATACACTCATGAGGAGGATGCAGTAAAGATTAGTTGCGAAGATTGCCATGGGCGAAATACGAACCAGATTAGTGTTGATGAGCTTGACCCTATTAATAAAAGAATCTATGCTTCTCGTAAGTATAGTCACGCCCAAATGCTGGCAACTGCCAACCAGCACGTGCCTTTATTAAATACATATATTAATACTATTGGGAATGCTACACTTATTGGAAAGAAGGATGGCATAGAGTATATCCTAACAGTGCTAAGTAGTAGTTGTGCTCGTGAGTTTGGGCATCAAGATTTAACTTGCTCTTCTTGCCACACCGCTTGGGCGTCACAATGTATCGGTTGCCATGTAGATTACGACTCTAAAGCGAACGGGTACGACCTTTTAAAGAGGCAATATAAACAAGGTTCTTGGATTGAGTATGCAGGTGAATTTTTGGTAGGACCTCCAACCTTGGCTATTAATGAAAAGGATGGAAAAAGAGCAATAAAGCCAGCAGTTCCGGGTATGATTTTTACACTCGACCAATCTGGGTATGGTGGTAAAAAGCCAAGTGACACTACGTTTTATCGATTATTTGCTCCTGCATCTCCACACACTACTTCGGCTGTTGGGCGAGATTGTAAATCGTGCCATAATAATCCTGTAGCATTAGGGTATGGCCGTGGTAAATTGGCATTTGTAATAACTGGAATCCAACCTCATTGGACTTTTGAACCTGAGTATGCTAACTTACCTCAAGATGGATTGCCCTCTGATGCTTGGATAGGGTTTTTAAAGGAAGCTGGGTATAAATCATCTACTCGTTTAGCTTTTAGAGCATTCTCTGTTTCCGAACAAGAAAAGGTACTCACCGTTGGGGCTTGTTTAACCTGCCACGAACAAGAAAGTAAATTGATGCAGCAATCAATTCATCATGATTTTAAGGACTTATTGGGAAGAGTTACAGATGAATGTAGGATGCCTATTTTTAACTAATGTAAGACCTGCATTAAAAAGCACCTCCAAATAATGAAGGTGCTAAACAATACGTTTATTTTGCAACTTCATTTGCACTATCCGATTGCCATTCGCTATAGGCACCATCATACACCATTACATCAGGATAACCCAAGGCAGATTTAAGTGTAAAAAACTCAATGCCTGCTCTCACGCTTGTTCTACAATAAACGATGATAGTTTTATCTTTAGTAGCTCCTGCATGTGCAAATATTTTGGCTAACTCATCATTCGATTTAAGTTCACCTTTTGCATTTAACATATTTACATAATTAATATTTACAGCTGATGGAATATGCCCTAATCGAATGGAAGTTTCATTGGTGCCATTATACTCTTCAGGAGTACGAGCATCAATAATTACATAATTATTATTGTTTATAGCTCCCTTAACTGTGTTCATAGTAGCTAAATAATCTTTATTAATATGAGGTGTAAAAGTCGCTTCTTTGGCATTAATAACCGATTTTGTTACAGGTTTACGAGCTGCTTTCCAAGCTGGTAAGCCTCCGTTAAGTATTTTAACATCATTTGATCCCATATACTTAAGAACCCAGTACATTCTTCCTGCGTATTTAGAAGAACCTCCATCGTATAAAACAATTTTCATATCGTTACCAATTCCATTCACTCCTAGTATTCGAGCAACCTGAGGAGCTGGCAATAACATTGTTTTATCATTATACAATAAGCTATGATCTAAATGAACCGACCCCGTAATATGTACTTTATTATAATCGGCTGCCTTTTGTACGGAAACCAAGATGGTATTATCTTGGTTTAAATAGTTCTGTAATTCTTTAGCTGATATTGCATCTTGGGCACTAACTAAATCAATGGTAAGTACTATCGATAAGATGAATACAATTGCTATCCTTATTTTTTTCATGTTTTTAATGTTTAAAATTTAATTTGAAGCTGAATCATTAAAGTGTCATTTTTAATTTCTTTCGGATCTTCAGTTGAATAAATGTAATTTATTTAAACCCGAGCCCAATCATTCGGGTAAATGTTTACCCCAAAGGTATGGCAGAAAGACTTCTCATCTTTAGTAATACCAGACTCAATTTCTCCTTTGGATGCCTGTTTTTTTTACATGGTTGCCATCGCAACCACCACCTTCGGTATAGAAGCCTTCGTCCTTATCATCGGTTACATTAGCTTTTAACGATTACTGTATGGTTAGTGGCGTTTTAAAGAGCCGAAACTTTCAGTTTACCACAGAACTTAATTAAAAGAACTGAACTTCAAATTTAGCACAATATAGCCATTAACTATACAGATTGTTACCATACGTATTTCTTATGCCGTCCCGCCATATGGCCAGTTTTTCCAGTGATTATTTGGCTCTTTCGTTGGTTTATATAATTCAGTTATCCCAGTTTCTAATGCCTTTGCAATTAGTTTAAATGTTTCATTTTTACTAGGAAGTTCTGAATCAGCACAGTCTGGATGATTCCATTCTTTTAATTCTAAAAACTTAGTTAAGTCTTTTGGTATTCGTTCTCTAATTTCCGTTTCAGTTGCGAAGAAATCGTTTTCATATTCAGGAACTAAACCTCTTAAAAATTCCCAAATGAAAATTTTATCTTCTTCCTCAAATTCAATTCCCTTTTCAGCATAAAATTCACGGTTATGATTAATTGTGATTTCTTTTTTACGTAAAATCATTGTTTTGATCTTTGAATTTAGAATTTCTTCAACAAAAGTTGGTTCGTCAGAACTATTGTCAGTTGGGTAAAGAAAATTATTATTGTCTGTTCCTGGCTCAAAGTCAATGCAATTTCCGAAGATGTGTAGACAATTATTTATTCCGTTATGCCCTCTTCCTTTGTAATTATATCCAACAACCTCAATTATAATTACCCATCTTTTTTCATCTCTGTAGGCAGTCAGTTTTGATGTCACAAGATAAATATATCCATTATCAAGCATTGGAAATGTATAATCCTCTGCACATTTATCCAGTTGATTTAAAATTTCCTTTGCAGAATATTCTTGTTTTTTATTAAATCTGTTCATTTGTATGTATGGTAACATATAACTTATAACATATAACTTATTATAGTTACTATAGGACTTTTATGAGGGGGTTTCCAAAGGGGGAGACTCATAACTTGTGGATAAATGTGGATAACTTTATAAAAAAAAGAATGGGGTGAACTTTCCTGCCAGCCAGGTTAATGACCTATCGCCAGTATCAGTCCCCACTCTTTTAATTGTTGCCAAGAACCATTTAGAATCTTAGCCACAAGGGCTTGTAAAGGTCTTAGTTAAAAGCAACATTTATTTTAATTAAACATTTAAAGTTATGAAATTTAAAGAAGCTTTGGGTATTGATGTATCTAAAAAAACAATTGATGTGATACTTCATTTAAACAGTAATTACCATCAATTTGCAAACAATGTTAAAGGGTATAAAGCCATGTTGCTGGCGGATGGGCATCTTTTCACCTTTTTCAATCCGTTGGTACTCAGGCATCGTCTTCGCGTAGCCGCTATGGCAGAGCAAGGCATTACCGAATCTTGAAAAATAAAACTTCATCCAAAACAACTCTTTTTGTGAAAATTACCTGTTTTCGGAGTGGACTCATTATAGAACCCAAAACATCTCCTGTAAAAACTAAACAACAATTAGTTTACGGTGTATTAATGGCATTTTTTATAGCTGGTTTGGCTGTATTAAAAGTACCCAACGCAGTGGTTATTGGCTTGCTTATAGGCAATATTGGGTATTTTGTTTATAAAAAAAACCGCTAAAACAGGAGAGGAGCCTCCCAATAAATAGTTGCCAATAACATTAATACACTTATAACAAAGCCAACCATAAAAGTGGTATAAGCTAAGCGCAAAATCTTGTATTTTCTTCCTAACACCTTGCCTAAGAAAAATATATCTCTGGTAAGGCTGCTATATAAATAATCTGAATCTTTTAACATTTCGGCAACTCCCCATTCATAATCCTCTATGTTCATACCATGAAAATTGCCAAAAAAAAGCAAATTAGTTTTTTTGTCAATAATGTCTTGTTTAGAAAATTTGCCCTTGCTAACCGATGGGCGAGTAGCTAAAACAGACAAAACAATGGTAGCTAAACTAACTAGTACCAGTGTAATTACAGGCAAAACAAATTCGGGGTATTCTGCCATTCGGCCAGCATAGCCCGAAATTAAAATAGAAATTAATATGGTATTTATAGAAATCATAATATTAGCCTTGCTATCGGCCATGCTGCTTAGCTGCAAATGATTTCGAGAGGTAATCCTAAACATTGTTTCTACGCCTCTGGTTGGCTTTTTGTCCAGTTTCTCGTTTACTTTCTCCAGCTTAGATTCTAAGCTTTTTACTATTTTATCCTGAGCAGCAAATTCTTTAATCTTGCTCCTAACCAGCGTTGTATTTTCTTTTTGTTTTGCACCATATTTCTCTTTGGCATAAGGTGTAAAATAGGCGTGGTCTCGTATAAAAAAATACGAATCCCTATTCCATTTTTCTTTGCTAATATCGCTCCCAAACGCAGATACCATCTCTTTTCTTAATAACTTAGATAAGTCGAAAAAAGAGTCTGTTCCTAAATGGTGCAAATCAGCATCGCAAAGAGCTTCTTCAATAGCAGTTAAGGGCTTCTGAGGCATTTTAGTGCTTAATATCAATTTATGAATTACCGACACTTCCTCTGCCGTAAAGTCCTCTTTAATTCTAACGTTATCAAAAATGCGCACACTTTCAAGCTCATGCATTATATATTTTTTTGAATAGCCCGTATCATGAAACCAAGCAGCAATTATCCCTAACTCTAGTTCTCTGTCAGAAAAGTTCATGGCATTGCCAATTTCTTCAAATGCTTTTACTACCAACCTTGTGTGTTCTACGGTATGATACACAAAACTGGCTTTAATATCATTTATTAAAATATTTTCAGCAAACTCTCTGTATTTATTTACATTCTTATTTTCCATTTTTATATTTGAATCGTTTTTTATAAGGCTGTTTAGTTGCTATTTGCGTATATTTAACTTGTTAATTTTTTAATTGTTTATGTTGCAAATTATATACATTTTTAGCTACTCTATCTTGTTTAATTTAAATAATATAGATAACCGAACAGTTCCCTTTAATTTTTCTAAACCCACGCTAAAAATAAAGCTTTCTAAAGAATTAAAAGAAATTTCTGGGCTAACTTGGCTTGGTAATAATCAGGTGGGTGCAATACAAGATGAAGCAGGTATTATTTATGTATTAAATGCAACTACTGGTAAAATTGAAGAAAAAATAAAATTTTCGTTTCCCGGTGATTTTGAGGGAGTTGAAATGGTAGGGACTTGCTTATATGCATTGTTAAGCAGTGGTAAAATTTATTATTTTGATAGAAGCAACCCTAAAAACATACAGCAACTAAATACCCTGTTAAGCTGGAAAAATGATGCAGAGGGGCTTGGCTACGATGCTAAAAATCATCAATTACTCATTGCATGTAAAGAAAGTGGCAGCATTTTAGAAGCAGCGTTTAAAGGAAAATCTATTTTTTCATTAAAAATTTCGGATTATTATTTTTCGGAAACACCTCTTGTAACTATAAAAAAATCTGACATTCAAAAATTTGAAGCTATCGAAAAATTTAAGCCTTCTGCTATTGCAGTCGATCCGCTTACAAACGATGTATATATCCTGTCCTCTGTGGGCAAGCTTATTGTCGTGTTAAATTCTAACTATACTATTAAAGCCGTGCAAAAGTTACCCTCTAGCATATATGCACAGCCCGAAGGCATTTGTTTTTCGCCCAATGGCGATTTATTTATTAGTAATGAAGGTAAAAAAGACAAGGCTAACTTATATCGTTTTAAAAGAAGATAATATGCGATACCTTCTTGCCTTTTATATGCTGTTTAGTGCTATTGTTTTAGTTGCCCAAACTAAACCCTCCGAAACCCCAAAATACAGGCTATACTTAATTGGAGATGCGGGTAGTTCTGGCAGCAAGCCTGTGCTTAACTTGCTTAAACAAAAGCTTATCAGCGAAGAAAAGAATGCAGGTGTTATTTTTTTAGGAGACAATATATATGATGATGGGATGCCTTTAAAAGGCAGCAAATTACGAGGCGAAGCACAGGCAATTATAGACGCTCAAATTAATACAGTAAAAAATTTTAAAGGCAATATATTTTTCATACCAGGAAACCATGATTGGAACAACGGAAAAAATGACGGGTGGCAAAGAATAAAAGAACAGGAGCATTATATTGAAAATGCACTTGATTCTGCGAATGTTTTTTTTCCAAATGAAGGCTGTCCCGGCCCTGTTGAAATACCGCTTGATAGCAACATTACTTTAATAATATTAGATACACAATACTTTTTGCAAAAAGGGGAAAAACCAGGCAGGGCATCTTCCTGCGGAGCTAAAACACCAGAAGAAACATTTCTTCAATTACGAGATATATTGCAACGTAATATACACAAAAAAGTAATTGTAGCCAGCCATCACCCTATTTACACCAAAGGTATGCATGGCGGTGTTGTAACGGGCAAAGACCACCTTTTTCCTCTTACCAAGCTAAATCCAGCCCTTTGGGTGCCCTTGCCAATTATTGGCTCCATTTTTCCATTATACAGGCAGATGATTGGTAGTTTACAAGACCAAGCCAACCTACAGCATAAAGCAATGGTTAAAACCATTAACGAACTGCTTGTTACCCATAAAAATTTGGTACATATAGCAGGGCATGAACATGCCTTACAATATTTAGCTAAAGATGGAGTAAACTATATTGTAAGTGGGGCAGGCTCAAAACAAAACACCACAGTAAAGCAAAAAAAACCATCGGTATTTGCAGGTAATTATCACGGTTATGGCTACCTCGATTATTATGCCAACGGAGAGGTTTGGCTAACATTTGAATCACCAAATACGGCAAACCCAACTGTGTTTGAAATGCAAATTTCCGATACCCCTTTTTATAAAGAATATCATCCAGATGACTCTATTCAGGTTGATGTTTTGGCAGGAGAACAGATAGCGAATGTAACCCAAGTGTTTGAAGGCAGCAATATGCGATATTTTATTTTTGGGAAAGGATACCGACCCGAATGGTCTCAAAAAGTTAAAGCTCCTGTATTTGATATTGGCAATGAAAAGGGAGGCCTTAAAATTTTGAAAAGAGGAGGAGGAAACCAAACAAAATCGCTTCGATTAGAAGCCCCTGATGGCAAGCAATACGTGATTCGATTATTAGAGAAAGACGCTTCTAAACTAATCCCTACTCAGTTTAAAAGCAATTTTGTAAAAAAAATAGTACAAGAAGGCATTACCGGAAGCAATCCGTATGCCGCCTTTGTAGTGCCTCCGCTAGCCGATGCAGTTGGCGTATATCATACAAATCCGGCATTGGTGTTTATACCCGATGACCCCCGGCTTGGCCTCTATCGCGAAGAATTTAAAAATAAACTTGCACTATTTGAAGAGCGACCTGCTAAAAATCAATCGGATGCACCTTATTTTGGTTATGCTAAAAAAATAATAAATACACCTGATATGCTGGCTAAGCTTTATAAAGATAATGATAACAAAGTGAACCAACACATGGTGTTAAAAGCACGGCTTTTTGATACCTTTTTAGGAGATTGGGACAGGCACGATGACCAGTGGCGATGGGCTCAGTTTGCTAATAAAGGCAAAGGAAAATATTTTGAGCCCATACCTAGAGACAGAGATCAGGTTTTTTACGTAAACGAAGGATTAATACCTTCAATGATAGGTGCAAATTGGGCAGTGCCAGCATTACAAGGTTTTGGGGGCGAAATAAAAAATGTACCCGGGTTGTGGAGCTTTGCTGCCAAATATTTTGATCGTTCGTTTTTAACAGCACTAGCGCGAGAGGATTGGATGGAAATTAGTAAAAAAATGCGCTCTCAACTTACCGATGAAATTATCGAAAATGCCATTGCTCAGTGGCCAAAAAATGTTTATCAACACCATGGCGATAAAATTATTGCCAACCTAAAGTTACGAAGAGATAAAATGGAGGATTATGCCTTAACCTATTACAAGGCATTGGCCAAGCAAGTAGATGTTGTTGGCAGTAATAAAAAAGAATATTTTGAAATAATTAGAAAAAACAATGACACCACCTCGGTTAAAATGTTTAAAATAAATAGCAAGGGTAGGTATAGTAAACTGCTTTACCACAGAAATTTTATTGCCTCCGAAACCAAAGAAATACACGTATATGGGTTAGATGGCAACGATGTTTTTAAAATTACAGGAAACGTAGCAAGCGGTCCTAAAATAAGAGCCATTGGCGGGGCAGGCAGCGATAGCTTTACCGATAGCTCAAATGTAAAATTGTTGCAAAAAACATGGTTAATTTACGATTTAAAAAATGAAAACAATAGTGTTAATAAAGGCAGAGAAACAAAAAATAATTTTTCGCATAAACCTCAGGTAAATGTATATAATAGAAAGTCTTTTAATTATAATTACTTAGGCCCGCTAATTGGGGTTAAGTTTAATAGAGACGATGGTCTTTTTTTAGGAGCAGGCATTAATTTAAAAATTCGGGGCTTTAGAAAAAACCCGTATAAATCGAGCCATAAAATTGGATTAACTCATGCCATTGCCACCTCTTCTTATAATTTTATGTACGAAGGCGAATATATTGATGTTATTAAAAAGGCAGACATTATTTTAAAAGCCGAAATTAGGTCGCCCAATTTTGTTTCTAATTATTTTGGATTAGGAAACCAAACTACATACAACCAAACTATAAATATCAACTATTACAGAGTTCGTTTTGAAGAAATAAGATTAGATGCCCATTTTAAATTTAACTTGGGCGAGCAGTTTACATTTTTAGCAGGTTCCTCTTCTCAGGTAATTAAAGTTGAACCCACTGCCGAAAGATTTATAACTAATTTTTCTGAAAATGGATTGGATTCTGCCACTGTTTTTAAGCGAAAAGCATGGACGGGTTTTACAGGTGCTTTACAGATTGATACCAGAAATAGAGAAATTCTTACAGAAAAAGGTATAAAATGGGTATCAGAATTTGGCTATAATATTGGAATTTCAGATGGTGCAGGCTCTTTTGGCAATGTCTCGTCCGACTTTACTTTTTATTATAGTTTTAAAATGCCTTCTCGGGTAACTCTATCAAACAGAACAGGTTTTGCGCAGGTATTTGGCAATTACGAGTTTTATCAGGCCAAATACTTAGGTAGCCATAACCAACTTAGAGGATTTAGGCAATACAGGTTTGGTGGCGATAGGGTTATTTATAATAATGCAAACCTTATTGTAAAACTACTAAATGTAAGGGCCTATATTTTGCCTACACAAATAGGGATTAACTTTTTTTACGATGCCGGAATTGTTGCCACAGAAGGTGAAAAATCTAATGCTTGGCATCATGGTTATGGGGCGGGTGTTTGGGTAGCCCCTGCCAAAGTTATTTATATGTCGTTAAATTTGGGGCGTTCAGTCGAAGGGTGGTTTCCTACGTTTCAATTTAAGTTTTCGATGAACTAAGCCATAAACATAGGGGCTAACTAGTGTTGGTCTATAAATTCCAATAAACAAAAATCAAATAACAAATAAATCTCAATAACAAAAACTTCAAACCATGCAAGTGTTTGGTGTTTAGATGATTGTATTTTGAAATTTATTTGTTATTTAAATAGTGTCATTTGTTATTTCTGAAAACATTTACTTTATGGACAGGGGCTAATGAGTGCTTATTTATCGCTTTAATGAATTGCTCAATTTAGGTACTAAGGAACTGTAAAGAAATAAGTCGTTGAAATTGACGCATTTATTTTTTTCTTTATCGAGGCAAAATTTTCAAGCGTAGCCGTAGCTACGGTTTAAAATTTTAACGATGAGAAAGGGAAAGAGAAAAAGTCAAAACGATGAGTTATTTCTTTACAATTCCTAAGCAGCAGCCATTTTTTTGTCGTAAGCCCCGGTTCCTAATTGATTAAGCATTGTAAAATGACTAATTAATGCCCCTAAAAATGTTTTGTGTTGGTGGTAAGGAATGCCATGTTTTTCGGCAACTTCTTTTACAATGGGCGAAAGGTGTTTGTAG
>JALSJD010000235.1 GCA_026989535.1 Cyclobacteriaceae bacterium | reverse complement strand
CCGCCATTGCGCGGAAGGAATCCGACCAGTTGGCGGATCAGCGTAGGAAGATAACAGAAAACATGTCCTGTCTCGTCCTTAAAAATGGAGACCCCGCAACAAGTGCGGGGAACCGTTCTTTTTTGTACTTTGCCGGTCAGCCAGCTGGCTGATCCGGCATCCCCTTTTTAATCTGTCAATGGTAGGGAGGAACGACCGAAGCAATCCCCATTTACAGTGTAAAAATGTAGATTTTTACCCTCCTTCTTCCGTAGTTAAACTGCGAAGGAGAAGATGTGCTGCCATTGACGTGTTTTGCAATATACTGATTATTAACATTATAAGTATTTCGCTAAAATTAATATTTTATCAAATAATAAACAGATTGCTTCATTCGCCAACCTAGCGAATGAAGCAATGACAATCGAAACATCATTACCTCTGCTGATTTTTTTTAATCCCATTCTACCATTGATGTAATTTTTTTTCGTAACATCAGCTATTTACAAAAGAGGTCAATTAGTATTAAATATGGTTTAATCTTCCTCAAAAAGCAAATTGTTTAACAAATTTTGAAGTTCTCTAAGTGTATTCATATCTTTTTGAACTTTAGCCAAGGCTATTCCTTTTTCTAATACTTGCTCTGCACCCTCTTTCTGGGAGGCGTCAATGCGTATTTCTGCCATTTGGTAATAAGTAGCCAAATAATCAGGAAAATGAGTTAATAAATGGGTGAGGTACTCTTTCGATTTAGCCAAATCAATGGGCTTATACTCCATAGCAATGGCATACCAGTTAAATGGGTCTTCAGGCTCTTCCTTTAAAAAAGATTCGAGAATCGAAATACGTTCATTATTCATAAAAAGTGGTTATGAAATAAAAGCAAATTAACTAACTTCGCCCAACAATTAAAATTTTACTAAGTAATATATAAATGAAAATTCTGGTATGTATAACCCACGTTCCTGACACCACCTCAAAAATTTCTTTTACAGAGGGAGATACTAAATTTGATAGTACTGGTGTACAGTATATTATTGGTCCTTACGATGATTATGCCATTGCGCGAGCAGTTGAGCTTAAAGAATCGAACGGGGCAGCCATTACGGTGCTTAATGTAGGAGGAGTAGAAACTGAGCCTACCATTCGTAAAGCCTTGGCCATTGGTGCCGATGAAGCCATTCGAGTAAATGCAGCACCTGCCGATTCCTTATTTGTAGCCCAGCAAATTGCACATGTGGCAAAAGATGGAAGTTATGATTTAATTTTAATGGGGCGAGAATCAATTGATTATAATGGCGGACAAGTACACGCGATGGTAGGAGAAATATTAGGAATACCTTCCATATCGCCTGTAATGAAGTTAGAAATTGAAGGTTCTAAAGCAATAATGAGCCGTGAAATTGAAGGTGGTAAAGAGTTTTTAGAAGCCGAATTGCCCTTTGTAGCAGGTTGTCAAGAGCCTATTGCTGAGTGGAAAATACCCAATATGCGTGGTATTATGACGGCCAGAACCAAACCTTTAAATGTAGTTGAGCCTGTGAGCGAGGATGCAGCAGTTACCTACGGCACGTACGAAATGCCTGCTCCTAAAAGTGGTGTTAAAATGGCAAGTTCGGTGGACGAATTAGTCGATTTATTGAAAAATGATGCCAAGGTTTTATAATTTATAGATTTAGAAAATTTTATTATGTCAATAGTAGTAGTAATAGATAGCGCAGACGGAACCATTAAAAAAGGGTCGAGAGAGGCCGTAAGTTATGCGACCCAAATGGGAGGCGATGTAATTGCCTTAGCATTGGGCGATGCTCCCGAAAACGAATTAGCCAGTTTAGGTAAAAATGGAGCCAGCAAAGTAATTACGGTTGCAGGTGAGTTCCATTCCATTCAAGAAGCAGCAACGGCTGTGGCTGAGGTTATGAATAATGTAGGTGCAGACACGCTCGTGTTGGCTCAATCGGCTAAGGCAAGTGCGATTGGTGGTAGAGTGGCCGTTAAACAAGGAGCTTCAATGGCTTCTAACGTGGTGGCATTACCTGATACAGCCAATGGGTTTTCTGTAAAAACAAGCATTTTTTCAGGCAAAGCATTTGCTAATGTAAGCCTGAGCAAGGAGAAAAAGATTTTGGTAGTAAGCAAAAACGTGGTTGATATAAAAGAAGATGGAGGCGATGCCGTAGTAGAAGCTGGGTCAGTAAACATTCCTGATGCGGACAAAAACATAACCGTAACAGGCCAGGAAAAAGCAAGTGGAGATGTGTTGCTAACCGATGCTGACATTGTAGTTTCTGCAGGTAGGGGACTTAAAGGGCCCGAAAACTGGGGAATGATTGAAGACCTTGCTAAAGCCTTAGGCGCAGCTACCGGTTGTAGCAAACCCGTATCGGATATGGACTGGAGGCCTCATAGCGAACACGTTGGGCAAACAGGCATTAAAGTGGCTCCAACTTTATACATTGCCATAGGTATTTCGGGGGCTATTCAGCATTTAGCAGGGGTAAACTCATCTAAGCACATTGTGGTAATTAATACCGATGAAGAAGCTCTCTTTTTTAAAGCGGCTGATTATGGCATTGTGGGCGATGCATTTGAAATAATTCCTCAATTAACAGAAGCAATTAAGGCTTTATAAGTACGTAATTAGTGGATAAAATCAGATTAGATATTTTAGGGCTTTCGTCTAGCCAATCGCAAAGTGGCTCATTTGCCTTGGTTCTTGGAGAAGAAAAAGGGGAGAGACGATTGCCCATTATTATAGGAATGTTTGAGGCACAAGCCATTGCCATCGAAATTGAAAAAATAATACCTAACAGACCTATGACCCACGATTTATTTAAATCGTTTGCGCATCAGCTTGATTTTACGGTAGAGGAAATAATTATTTATGATTTAAAAGAAGGCGTTTTTTTTGCTCGTATTATTTGTAAAAATGCAGCTAAAACGATTGAAATTGATTCACGACCTTCAGATGCCATTGCTATCGGCTTGCGGTTTGGTGCTAAAATATACACTTACGAAAAGATTTTAGAAGAAGCAGGTGTGGTATTGTCAGAGGATGATGAAGAAATTGAACTTAAAGAATCTGCTAAAAAAATAAAGGATCCTGAGGCTGCTTCTGTTAAAAAAGAGAAAACAATGAAAGATTTCTCTATAAAAGCGCTTCATAAGATGTTGAGTGAATCGCTCGAAAAAGAAGATTACGAGCAGGCGGCTAAAATTAGAGATGAGCTGAACAAAAGGAATTAGTGTTTGTTTGTAATAGATTATTCATGCATCACCCCGTAAAAACTTATTTTTTTTAGCAAGTTTTGCCCGAAGACTGAAGTTTACGAAAAATGGTTAAAACCATTTGTGTAAATTGTAAATTTAACATAGCCCACGGTTTAAACCGTGGGCTATGTTAGCAAACTAAACCAAAGAAACCGTTTTAACGGTTTTAAATAAACATTATAAGACTATATTCATTCAATACAATAGAGGCTCCCTATAGCATACAAGAGTCAGATTGTTGTTATTTTTTGGTCTAACTATCGTCCGACCTTGATTACCTTGTTAAAAAAACAACTTACTTTTGTTTGCAGCTACGCTGCGTTAGGAATTATTCAGGTTAGGCTACTGCCAGCTTTAAGTTGGATAGGGTAAGTACTTAGTTTCATTTCTTTGCTAATATAATGTATAAACTCAATGAAAACAGTTCTTTATAGCATAGCCTTGGTTACTTTATTTTCCTGCGCTAAATCTTATCATCCAATCAGCACAAATTATTTAAACTTTCAAAATAAACAAACGGAGGGCGAAATATCGCTTTCTTATCATTATGGTGTTTTAAAGGAAACAGGCAACCATAAATATGCCAAAAAAGAAGATGCAAAAAATGTAAAAATTGTGGCATTAAGAATTACCAATAATTCTGAAAATGATATTGTGATAGGCAAAGACAAGATGGTTTATTCAGGCAATAAGCCTATTACGCTTTTAGCCCCAGAGTTTGTGTTTAAGGAACTAAAGCAAAATGTGCCTATTTATTTGTTATATCTATTGCTTACCCCAATGCAGCTAAATGTGACAAATAATGGGGTAACAAATTCAACACCTATTGGGTTAATTATTGGGCCTGCCATTACAGGGCTTAATGTTGGTGTTGCTGCAAGTGCTAACACTAAATTTAAAACAGAACTTTTCACTCATTTTTTAAATGGCAAAACCATACCTGCTGGAGAAACAATAACAGGCTTAATAGGCATTGCAGAGTTGGGGTATAATCCTTTAACTTTAAAATAATTAGCTTGACAAAGCGGATTTGTAATTTTTAAATTATTAAGTATGGCAAAGCAATTCGAAACAATAAATTCTGAACTGGAAGAATTTATAAGCCAACAAAAAATATTTTTTGTAGGTACTGCTATGGAACAAGGCAAAGTAAACTTATCGCCCAAAGGGATGGATAGTTTTCGGGTGTTAAGCCCTAGCAGAGTAATGTGGTTAAACTTAACAGGTAGTGGCAATGAAACTGCTGCTCATTTATTAAACAATAACCGAATGACTATCATGTTTTGCTCCTTTGAGGCTAAGCCACTCATTCTTCGTTTATACGGCAGGGCAAAGGCATATCACCCTAGCAGTAAAGAATGGGATGAGCATATTTCACTGTTTTTTACTCAAACGGGCAGCCGCCAACTCATAGATATGGAAGTGGAAATGGTGCAAACTTCTTGTGGTTTTGCCGTGCCTTTTATGGAGTATAAAGCGGAGCGGGATACGCTAAAAAATTGGGCAGATAAAAAGGGAGAGGATGGAATAAAAGACTACTGGGCTGCGAAGAACACGGCTAGTTTGGATGGTGTTAAAACGGGGATTGTAAGAGATTAATAAACTTTTTCAACCAAGTTTCCATCCAGCCATTTACCCCAGTCCTTATCAAAACCGTGTATTTTTCGGGTGATATTATTGGTAGAGTCAACCACCGGTTTGCTATAATTAGCCCATTCAAAAAGGCCGCCCAACATATTGGTTACGTTGGTAAACCCATTGGCTTTAAGTTGTTCCGTTACTTTTTCGCTGCGGTAGCCTATGGAGCAATACACAATAATTGGTTGGTCTTTATCTATGTTTTCTACTCTTGTTAAATTAAAATCATTATAACCCACCCATTGGGCATCTTCAATTTTGCTTACTTTATATTCGGCTAACTCGCGTGCATCTAAATAAAGTATTGTGCTGTCATAAGTAGTTGATTGTGCTTCAATTTCTGGTACGGAGTGTGCCAATAAGCCATCGAGCATTTTATCGAACTGCTTTTGTTTATAGCCTTGTGCTTGCACAAAAACTGAGGCCATAAAAAATATAGAAATGAGTAGATTACGCATCTGCTTTTTTTTAACAACTTAGTGTTTCTCGCTTCCCTTATAAACTGTATTTTTACTTTCTCTTGGGTAAACGTGGTTGCAATCTTGCAGTTTCAAAAGTATGCAAAATGAATGTTAATACCTTTCTACAAAGTAATATCTGCAAGGTTTCTTTCTAAATGGGAGAGTAACCTTGCAGGTTTAATTAAGCGTATGTGGAACTATTAAGGGAATGCAAGCATAATTACAGCTAAAAGAGTAACCCCTTGTTGGTGTTGTTTCACCAACAAGCTCAATATGGGTTAAGCGAATGTTTGTTGGACTAAAAGACCAACAAAGGGTAAGTCGCAGGGAGGTTCTACGACTAGTGCCAGACTCACCAGCTTAAATTAAAAATGTTTTAATGTAATATCTGCAATGGTAGTACCAATGGCCAACGATGAAGTAGCCGCAGGGGAGGGGGCATTATACACATTTACCATGCGGTCACTTAACCCCTTGTTGGTGTTGTTTCACCAACAAGCTCAATATGGTTAAGCGAATGTTTGTTGGACTAAAAGACCAACAAAGGGTAAGTCGCAGGGAGGTTCTACGACTAGTGCCAGACTCACCAGCTTAAATTAAAAATGTTTTAATGTAATATCTGCAATGGTAGTACCAATGGCCAACGATGAAGTAGCCGCAGGGGAGGGGGCATTATACACATTTACCGTGCGGTCACTTTCGTGGATGGCAAAGTCGTCTAATAAACCGCCCTCTTTATCGCAAGCTTGGGCGCGTACCCCTGCACCACCCGGCACTAAGTCTTTGGCTGTTATTTCGGGCAATAAACGTTGTAGAGCTTTGGTAAATGCCTTTTTTGAATAAGAACGATAAAATTCGCCCATTCCAGTTTTCCAATATTTGGCAGCCACTTTTCTAAAGCCCGGCCAAGCAAGTGTTTCAAAAAACTCACTTAAATTTATTTGCGATTTGCTATACCCTTCGCGCTTATAAGCCAATACAGCATTGGGTCCTGCTTCCACGCCCCCTTTTTTCATTCGGGTAAAATGCACGCCTAAAAACGGAAAATTTGGATCAGGCACCGGATACACTAAGTTTTTAATAAGGTATTCTTTCTCTTTACTAAGCTTAAAATACTCCCCTCTAAATGGTACAATTTTTATGGGCTCATTATCACCATTAATGCGAGCCACCTTATCGGAGTAGAGGCCTGCACAATTTACTAAATAATTGGTTTCTAAGGTTTTATCATTTGTATATACAGTAACACTTGTACTCGTTTTATCTACTTTGGTAACCTTGGCATTAAGCATTATTGCTCCACCAGCGGCTTTAAATACCTCGGCCATTTTAGCGGCTACTTCGCTGTAATTTATAATGCCTGTTTGGGGTACATAAAAACCCTTAATACCATTGATATGAGGCTCATATTCCTTGATTCCGGTAGAATCAAGCATTTTTAAATCCTTTAACCCGTGTTCAAGGCCACGTTTATACAATTTCTCTAATTCAGGTAGCTCTGTTTCATCAATGGCCACTACTACTTTACCACAAAGCTCATAGTCTATTTGGTGGGTGTCGCAAAACTCGATAAGCATTTTATAGCCCGTTAGGCAATTAATGGCCTTTTGGCTGCCTGGTTTATAATATAACCCAGAGTGGATTACCCCACTATTATTTCCTGTTTGGTGCTTGGCAATGGCGTTTTCTTTATCTAGCACAATAACCGAAAGTTCAGGCTTTTTTTCTTTAATTTTTAGTGCGGTGGCAAGACCTACAATTCCTGCGCCCACAATTAGTACATCGTATTTCACTGGCAAATATTTATAGTGCGAAATTAGTATTTTTTCTTTCCTTTCGATGGGTGCAAATGTATTTTTGAGGCAGAAAACAAACCAAGCATGACATCTCAAAAAGAGCTATCCCCAGCCCAGGCGGTGGAGTTAATAAAATCAGGCAATCGTGTCTATATTCATTCTGCTGCTGCCACCCCTCAAGCCTTAGTAAAAGCAATGGTGGCTCGCGCACCTGAGCTTAAAGGAGTAGAAATATACCATTTGCATACAGAAGGGGATGCTTCTTACACCAACAGCGAGTACAAAGATTCTTTTCATTTAAATGCGCTCTTTTTAGCACCCAATGCAAGAGCAGCAGTTGCCGAAGGAAGGGCTGATTTTATTCCATCGTTTTTAAGCGAAGTGCCTATTATGTTTCGAAGAGGGCGTATTCCGTTAGATGTGGTGCTTATTCAAGTTTCTCCACCTGATAAACACGGCTATTGTTCGTTAGGAGTTTCTATTGAAGCTACCTTGGCAGCAATGGAAGTGGCTCATACCATTATTGCTCAAGTAAATCCGCAAATGCCCAGAACTCATGGCGATGGGCAAATACATATTAGTCAAATTAATGCTTATTGCGTAGTGGAGGAGCCCATCAGAGAGTATAATCCACATGTGCTAACTGATATTGAGTTTGACATAGGGAAGCACGTGGCTGGTATAATTGAGGATGGTGCTACCTTGCAAATGGGAATTGGAGCTATTCCTGAAGCTGTATTAAACTATTTGGGCAATCATAAAGATTTAGGAGTGCACACCGAAATGTTTTCGGATGGCATTTTGCCTTTGGTAGAATCAGGGGTAATTACAGGTAAATATAAAGTTAAACATCAGGGGTTTATTGTTACAGGCTTTTTACTAGGCACTAAAAAACTCTATGATTTTGTAGATGATAACCCAATGGTGCGGGTTAAGGATATTGAGTACGTAAATGATGCCAGTGTGATTAGGAAAAACCCTAAGGTAACCAGTATTAATAGTGCCATCGAAATTGATATAACAGGCCAGGTATGTGCCGATTCGATTGGTACCCGCATTTATTCAGGGGTGGGTGGTCAAATGGATTTTATTAGAGGTGCATCACTAAGTGAAGGTGGTAAACCCATTATAGCTTTGCCCTCGCGTACTAAAAAAGGAGTTTCTAAGATTGTGCCTTTTTTAAAGCAAGGGGCAGGGGTGGTAACCACACGAGCTCACGTGCATTATATTGCTACCGAATACGGCATTGTTGATTTATATGCGCAAACATTGCGAGAGCGGGCTAAGCGATTGATAGAAATTTCGCACCCTGATGATAGAGAGGCCTTAGAACGTGCTGCTTTTGAACGTTTTAAGTAAACTAAATGAGCCAATGATAGAATGAGCCAATGGTAGAATGAGTGAATTAAAAATGAATAGTATTTAATCATTCACTCATTAATACATTCACTCATTTTTTTAATAGAAGATATATTTACATAAATTATGAAAGACATAGAAAACGAGCAGGATGTAAAGTTGTTTTTAGATGCATTCTACGAAAAAGTAAAGGTAGATGACACCATCGCTTATTTATTTAATGAAGTGGCTAACCTTGATTGGGAAGCACATATGCCTAAAATTTATGCCTTTTGGGAATCAATTTTATTGGGTAAGCCTAGCTTTAATGGTGATGTGATGGGTATG
>JALSJD010000234.1 GCA_026989535.1 Cyclobacteriaceae bacterium | reverse complement strand
TATATTAATTAAACAAAATATTTATTATGAAATCAAAAAGATTAAATTTAATTGGGTTACTGTTTTTTGTTGGGTTTAGTTCAGTTCTGTTTACAAGTTGTAAAGACGAACCACTCGCAACGATTAAAATAACCGCAACAGGAAGTGATGTAGGAGGAGATGTAAATGGCAACGGAGGTAATGCTACACAATCTTATACTTGGAACAATTCTTTGGAAACTGCAGATTGGAATATGGATATTACTGCAGCTGGTGGTGGTAGTTTCCAACTAATAATTAAAGATGCAGATGGTGCTACCGTTCTTAATAATACTTTAACTAAGGGGGTTGGAGATGACTCTGCATCTGGGGCAACAAGTTCTGGAGCAGCTGGTGATTGGCAAATAACAGTTGTTTTAACAGATTTTAATGGCGATGGTTCTTTTTCTATAAGTCCAGGGAATTAAATTAAATAAAGAGTAATTACCACCTACCACCAATAACACTTAACCTCCAAGCTAGGTTTATTCGGTGGCAGACTTTACAACTAACAGTGTTGTCTTCGGGCGGCACTGTTTTGTTGGTTATGTGAGACCGCTATTTAGCTATTTGTAAACTATTATGCAATATTAAAAAATCTATCTTTGCATAAACTTATGGCCTACCCTTGTTAAATGCTTGTGATTATATCCTCGCCCTTTAGCAGCAAGCCAGCTATAAATTACCGCAGTATGATAAAAGATAAAAATGTATGTAGTAAGAAAGTGTTTGATGAAATATTTAGATCACATTCGAGCGATTTGCACGATTTCTTATATTATAAATTCGGAGAAGATAATAACCCCAAAGACCTTGTTCAAGAGGCTTTTATGAAACTCTGGGAGAATTGCAAAGAGGTATTGCCCGAAAAAGCAAGATCTTATTTATTTACGGTGGCTAGCAATAAAATGCTTAATTCCATTTCAAGAAAGAAAACCGTTTTAACTTATAAACCAGAAAGCTCCATTTATAATATAGAAACCCCTGAGTATCTTATGGAGGAAGCCGAATATAAAAATAAGCTTCAAAAAGCCATTGAGGAGCTTACCGAGGATCAACGAGTTACTTTTTTACTCAACAGAATAGAGGGCAAAAAACACAAAGAGATAGCCGAAATGTTAGAGATATCGAAAAAAGCTGTAGAGAAAAGAATTTATACAACCTTAAATATACTTCGTAAGAAAATTGGAGATATATAATATATATTCAAATAATAGGTAGGACAATCCGTATGTCAACTGTTCTATTGTAGATATAAGTTATGGAAAATGAAAAATTAATAAAAAAATGGCTTGAAAACTCACTTTCTGAGACTGAAAAAGAGCAATTTAAACACACCAAAGATTATAAAAGCCTAAACAGGCTTTCCAATGCGTTAGCTTCTTTTAAATCCGATAAATTTCCTGTTGAGCAAGAACTAAAACGCTTTGCGTATAGCGAAAATTCGGAAGAAAAAAAATCAGTAGCCTTACCTTGGCTAAATCCGTTTTTGCGTATTGCAGCAAGTTTTGTTGTTATTGCCACTATTGGTTATTTTATCTATAACACTAATTTTTTAAATTCACTTGGCGAAACTATTGCCAGCGGTAAGTCAGAATTATATCTCCCAGATTCATCTTTAGTTGCTCTAAATGTAAATTCAACATTAACTTACTCCACAAAAAAATGGAATAAGCAACGAAAAGTTAGTTTGCAAGGAGAAGCCTTTTTTAAAGTAGCAAAAGGATCGAAATTTGATGTAGAAACAAGTTCGGGCATAATCAGCGTTTTAGGTACCGAGTTTAATGTAAAAAATAGAGCTAATTACTTTGAAGTTGTTTGCTATGAAGGCAATGTACAAGTAACAACATCCCACAAAGTAATCCAACTTGGCGCCCATCAATTAGTAAGGATTATAGATGAAAAATTGATGGAAGAAGCTGTATCTGCTAATGATTCGCCAAGCTGGCTTAATGGCGAAAGCTCGTTTAATAGTGTGCCTCTAAAACTTGTATTTAAAGAGTTTGAAAGGCAATATGAAGTAATAATTAAAGCAGACGGAATAGAGCTAAACCAGTTATTTACTGGAGGATTTGCGTATAACAATATAAATATTGCACTAGAATCAGTTACTGCTCCCGTAAATTTAAGTTATCAAATCAAGTCCGATACGGTAATAATAGTACGTGCGAATCAATAATTCGATCTTTTTTTTAAGTCTGCTATTTCTTGTAATTAATTATGGCAGATCTGCTGCACAAGAAAAAAATAATGTACCACTTGCCGATGTACTTAACGTATTAGAAAACAGGTTTGGTGTGGTTTTTAGTTATTCTGATGAGAATATAAAAGGTATTATTATTGAAATTCCTCCCGAAAATCTAACACTTGCCAAAACACTTTTAATACTAGAAGGCAGCACAGGTCTTAAATTTAATAAAGTTAATAATCGATTTATAACCATATATAAAGCAAGGTTATCAAATAATCAATTCTGTGGATTTATAAAGGATAAGGAAACAAAAAAAGCCATTATTGGAGGCGTTATTTATGCTAATGGCAAATATGCAATTAGTGATAAATCTGGCTACTTCCAACTAGAGTTTGACCCTAAGGCAGATTCGGTTATTTACATTCAGCAAGTAGGTTATTTATCCCTAAAAATAAATCAAGGTAAATGGACGAATGAGTGCACAAGTATTTACTTGGTTCAAGAAACCGTTAAGCTTAAAGAAGTAATTATCACCAATTATTTAACCAAGGGTATAAATAAGATAGTAGATGGTTCTTTACAATTGAATGTGCAAGATGTTAATATGCTACCAGGTTTAACTGAGCCAGATGTGCTTTACACTTTACAAGCATTGCCAGGAATACAAAGTATTAATGAAACGGTATCCAACATTAACATAAGAGGGGGAACAAACGACCAAAACCTCCTTCTTTGGGATGGTGTAAAAATGTATCAGTCAGGTCATTTTTTTGGGTTAATTTCTGCTATTAACCCGTATTTTGCTGAAAAAACAACACTCATTAAAAATGGCACAAGTGCTTTTTGGGGAGATGGGGTGTCTGGCACCATAGATACTCGATCTGCTGATAGAGTAACAAGTAATTTTGAAGGTAATGTAGGTTTAAATCTTATTAATGCAGATGCTCAGTTTAAAATTCCGTTAAACAACAAGGCTTCCATTCATTTAGGAGCAAGAAAATCAATCTCAGGTTTTATCGAAACTCCTACTTATAAACAATATTTTAATAGAGCCTTTAGAGATACAGAAATTACAAACCCATCCAGCACCATTGACACCCTAGTTAATTCAAATGAGAACTTTAGCTATTTTGATTTAAACTTAAAATTCCTGTACGATATTTCTTCAAAGGACAAACTCCGAATAGGGTTATTTACTTTTTCTAATGCCATTGATTATGAAGAAAGTGAGCTAGTGAATGGCGCCATTGAAACCAAAATTAGTGGGCTTAACAAGCATAATTTAATCTTACATTTTAACTATAACCGCCTCTGGAATAAAAACATTAAAACCTCCGCTTTTGGTTATTTATCTCAATATAAATTAGATGCCCTTAACTTTGATATTCTTAATGCCCAAAGGCTTATTCAAGAAAACGAAGTAACAGATATTGGACTCAAACTAGACGCTCTATACGCTATCAATTCTAACTTAGATCTGTTTAGTGGCTATCAGTTAAGTGGTGTAACCATTATCAATCATCAAAACATTAATAACCCTGATTTTGAATTAGTAACAAAAAACACATTGCTTACTCATTCACTTTTTAGCGAAGTTCACTTTGTTTCTAATGCCCGTAAAACAAATATGCGTTTAGGCCTAAGAGTAAATTATTTTGATAAGTTTGGTCGATTAATTTTTGAACCTCGTTTAACTTTTACTCAAAAGTTTTTAAATCATTTTTCTTTTGAAGTTCTTGCAGAAACAAAAAACCAGACTACCGTTCAAATTATTGATTCACAAAACGATTTTCTTGGCTTGGAAAACAGGCGCTGGATATTATCTAACGAGGAAGATGTTCCAATAATTGAGAGCAAGCAGGTTTCAATGGGTATTAATTATAAGAGAAACAACTTGTTAATTTCGGTAGATGGATATTACAAAAATGTAAACGGTATTATTTCATCGAGCCAAGGATTTCAAAATCAGTTTGAATATATGCGCACCGCAGGAAATTATAATGTAGCTGGTATAGATGTATTAATAAACAAACGGTTTTCATCTGCCAATACATGGTTAAATTATTCCTTCGCTGATAACCAATATTTTTTCAACGATTTTTCGCCCTCTTCTTTTCCAAACAACCTAGATGTTGCACATACCCTTAGCATAGGTATGAGTTACACATTAGCACAGTTCGAGTTTTCAACAGGATTTAACTACCGTACTGGCAAACCATATACGCAGCCACTAAATGTAAACAGCATTGTTGATGGCAAAATTATTTACAAATCACCAAACAGCTCTCAGATAGAAGACTATAGTCGTTTGGACTTATCTGTTAACTATAAATTTAACTTAAGCAGTAAAATAAAAAGTCTGGTGGGTCTTTCTGTTTGGAACGTTTTAAATACAAAAAATATAGTCAACATCAATTATCGAATAAACGAATCCGATGAAATAGGGCAAGTAAAACACGAGGCATTAAGTATTGTACCAAATATTAACTTTAGAATATTTTTCTAGTTGATTGGTGCTAAAAAAGGTTGAAATTTGGTAAAACACACATTAGTTGAAAAAGAAGGTTGGAGAAATGAAACCACTCAAGGCAGTTTGCCTAAAACTATAAATAAAACTTCTTTAATGAGTCCACTTCGAAAACACCTAAAACCAAAAAAGTCTCTTTTGACGACTGGGAATAGTATAGACGAAGAGCTCATACTTATATAAATGGTATATTAATTATAAGCTCAATTGATTAATATTGCTAAAACACAACTTTAGCAATTATGAGAATCCTGTCAACCCTCCTGTTTTTAGTATTTGCAAGTGCCAATTTATGGGCGCAAGAAGCTACTTCGGCCGATAAACGAAAAGCAGGAGCAACCCAAAGAACCGAATTAACAGAAGCTTCGGTGGCAGCAGGCCTTCATTTTACCAATATTGGGCCTACGGTAATGAGTGGCCGGGTAAGCGAGCTAGCCGTAAACCCAAAGAACCCACAGGAGTTTTATGTAGCCTATTCATCGGGGGGGCTTTGGCATACTACCAATTTTGGAAACTCATACACGCCCATTTTTGATAACGAGGCCGTGATGACACTCGGTGCGATAAACGTTGATTGGCAATCAAACACCATTTGGCTAGGTACGGGTGAAGCCAACTCAAGCCGATCGTCTTATGCAGGCAATGGCATGTACAAAAGCACCGATGGTGGTCAAAACTGGCAGCATATTGGCTTAGACAACACCCAACATATTAGCAGAATAACCCTTCACCCCACCGATAAAAACACCGCTTGGGTAGCAGCAATTGGTCATTTATATTCGAATAATGAGGAAAGAGGCGTATTTAAAACCACGGATGGCGGAGCCACTTGGCAAAAGACATTATACTTAAACGACAGCACAGGTGCCATCGACCTTGAGATTGACCCAAGCAACCCTAATATTTTATATGCCGCTATGTGGGAACGCGACCGCAAGGCGTGGAATTTTAAAGGAAACGGAAAGTCATCGGGCATTTACAAATCAACTGATGGCGGAGAAAACTGGCAGCTTATTACCACAGACTCCAACGGGTTTCCAAATAATAATGGTGTTGGTAGGATTGGGCTTGCAATCTCCACACAAAACCCCAACAAACTATTTGCCATACTCGATAACCAAAACAGAAGAGAGGAAGAAAAAGAAGAACACACTGTTACGAAGGATAAGCTCAGAACCATTACCAAGCAAGATTTTTTAGCATTACAGACTAATGACATAAATGACTTTTTAGACCGTCATAATTTCCCAGATAAATACAACGCTATTGATATAAAAGCCGATGTAAAAACTGGCAAAATCAAGCCGCAGGATTTAGTAAGCTATTTAGAAGATGCCAACAGTATGCTATTTGATACACCCGTAAAAGGGGCTGAAGTGTATGTTTCTTTTAATGGAGGAGAAACGTGGAATAAAACGCATACAGGCTCTATCGAAGATATGTATTACTCCTATGGCTATTATTTCGGAAATATTAGGGTATCGCCATTAGACGATAAAAAACTATACATTATGGGCGTGCCCATCCTTAAATCGGACGATGGTGGCGAAACTTGGGAGAACATTAATGGACGAAACGTACACGTAGATCATCACGATTTATGGATAAGTGATAAAACGCCCGGATTAATCATTAATGGCAGTGATGGTGGTGTGCATTATAGTTTTGATGACGGTGAGCATTGGGTGCACGCTAATAATAATGCGGTGGGGCAATTTTACTCTGTAAATGTAGATAATGCCAAAAGCTATAACGTATATGGGGGCTTGCAAGATAATGGCGTTTGGAGCGGCCCACATACCTATAAATACAGCGATGCCTGGAAACAATACGGCAAATATTCTTATCAATCGCTAATGGGGGGCGATGGAATGATGGTTGAAATTGACAGCAGAGATAATAACACCATCTATACAGGCTATCAATTTGGCAATTATTTTAGAGTAAACAAAAAAACAGGGCAGCAAAAAAACATTCAGCCCAAGCATAATTTAGGCGAAAAACCACTTCGTTTTAACTGGCAAAGTCCAATTCTGGTATCTAAACATAACCAAGATATTATCTACTTTGGTTCTAATAAATTCCACCGCTCTATGAACCAAGGCGATGAGTGGGAAACAATGAGTGAAGATTTAACCAAAGGGGGCAAAAAAGGCAATGTGCCTTACGGTACGTTAACCACTATTAGTGAGAGCTCGCTCAAGTTCGGGTTAATTTACATTGGCACTGATGATGGGCTTATTCAAATAAGTAAAGATGGTGGCAGCACGTGGACTGATGTTTCCAATGGATTACCTAAAAACCAATGGGTGAGTAGAGTAATTGCTTCGGCCTATAAAAAAGGCAGAGTGTATGCCACCTTAAATGGATACCGATGGGATAATTTTACAGCGATGGCGTATGTTTCTGAAGACTTTGGCAAAACGTGGACTCCCATAGGAGCAGATCTGCCCACAGAGCCGATTAATGTAATTAAAGAAGACCCATCAAACGAAAATCTATTATACATAGGCACCGACCACGCAGTATATTTTTCGTTGGATAGAGGCCAACACTTTATGTTGCTAGATGCCGATTTACCCAAAGTGCCTGTACACGATTTGGTCATCCAAAAAGAAGCAAAGGATTTGGTTATTGGCACCCACGGCAGGTCGTTATACCGAGCCAATGTTGCTCACCTACAACAAATAGACGACAAGTTAAAAGCAAAAACTATTCATATATTTGATGTGGAAAACCTTACCTACTCCAACCGGTGGGGCAAAGAAAGCACTTGGAATAAATGGTTTGGCTATAACGAACCCACCCTTTTAATACCGGTGTATGTAAAGCAAAGTGGCCATGTAACAGTTACCATAAAAACTAAAAAAGGCACGGTAGTGTATGAAAACCAGTTGAGTCTAGTGAAAGGGCTTAATTATTTAGAAGAAAAAATAGAGCTTGAAGAAAAATACCTTCAAGCCTATACCAAAGAACTTAAAAAAGCGAAGATAGAATTTACCGATAAGCTAGACGAAAAAGATAACGGTAAGCATTATGTATTAGAGGGTGATTTTGTGGTGGTGATTACTGCCAATGGGCAAACAGGAGAGGCTGCTTTTAAAATTAAGCCTCCTAAAGAAAAAGAAGAACGCAAGCCACAGAAGAAAATACCATAGATTGGGTAAGAACACCTCTATTGATTGATTTTTAGAGATAGGCATGTACGTACATATTTAATTTAGGCATTTCTCTTACTTAATGGTAATACTCAAATTTTATACCCGTCATTCCTTCTATGTTGAAATCCAAGTTAAAATTAATTTTTTATTGCTCTAATTGAGTCCACTCCGAAAACGCACAAAATCAAAAAAGACTCTTTGGGCGATTTTTTCATTTTCCTCAATTAGCTGATGCTCAGGCATCTCCGAATCTCGTAAAATAAAAGTCTCATCCAAAATAGCCCATTTTATGAAAGATGTCAGTTTTCGGAGTGGACTCATCTTTTAAAACTTGAGGATTGGGGTTTTGTGAAAACGTCTTAAACACATTACTTCCTACTATAACAGTTGTTTTCCAACTCTTTAGGTGGGTGTCAAGTCCCACAAAAATATCATGACCACTAAAATCTAATTGTTTACTTTTTTCCATAATTAAATAGATTAAATTATACACCTTTGAAGTTAAAACAAAGGTTGGAACTTACTCACTTCAAACATAGGAACTGCGAAGGCAGGAATCCCTAATTGGTCAGTTCCATATTTACAGATTCCTGCCTTCGCAGGAATGACGAAGCACTTTTTAGGGTTATTATTAAATGCAACCTGTTTTTATTTATTGCTGTTATAACCGGAACTTATAGCCGCTAAAAGTTCGAAGTTAAATTAACAAAATGGAACAAATAATCACTTTATCTACTGTTATGGCTTGGCTTCAGGAAGTAAAAGACCCTGAAATACCTGTTATTTCATTAATCGACCTTGGTGTAATTACCAATGTAAGTGTAGATTCAAACCAAAAGGTACAGGTTGAAATGACACCTACCTTTGTCGGTTGCCCCGCCATGGACTATATGGTGGATGAAGTAAAATCTACGCTTAAAAATAAAGGCGTAA
>JALSJD010000233.1 GCA_026989535.1 Cyclobacteriaceae bacterium | reverse complement strand
GAAGGCGTGTTTGTGGCATGTTGGTATCATTCTTAAATCCTATTGCAAATCTATTGATTTTTACTACAACGCTAATAACCAGTGAATTATATCTCTATATGATGTTCATGGGTCAGTTGTTCTGAACTTAACACACATAAAATTTTGTGAAACTTGGAGGCTTAGTGCCTTCGCTGCGCCTGCCTTGCCAGTTCAGGCAGGCTGTGGCTAAAAAGGTAGCTTTAATGGGTGGGTAGGTTACAATTATTATAAAAAAGCGATTCAGAAAGGAGGCTATTAAGCCTGCTCAGCGGTAATGCAACTAAGTAGCCAATTTTAAAAGTACCTATTTTAGTGTTATCTTAGAAAGCAGCAAGGTTGTTGCTATAAAAAAGCATCCATTCCAACCAATTAATTAAAAGGAGTGTCTAATATATTGAACGCCATATTGTGCCAATAAGCAATCTTGAACATGAACTCATTCAGAAGTGCTGCGATGGGAATCGTACAGCCTATCGTAAATTCTATGAATTTTACGCAGGAGAGCTATTGGCCATTGCTTTTCGATATATGAAAACGAAACAAGAGGCCGAAGATGTAGTGCAGGAAACCTTTATAAAGGCTTTTAAGAATTTAGCTTCTTTTAATAAACAAGCATCCTTAAAAACATGGCTTGTACGAATTGCCATAAATACAGCACTAAATACGCTTCGTAAACAGCATAATAGCCAGTTGTGGAATGTGGATGAATTTGAGGATATTGAATTAAGTGTACTGCCATTAGATAATTATAACTATGCCGAGCTCGTTTCTTTTATTCAACAATTGCCAGTTGGTTGCCGGTCAGTATTTAATCTTTATGCCATAGAGGGGTATTCTCATAAAGAGATTGCCGATCTTTTAAGCATTAGTCAGGGTACTTCAAAAAGCCAATACCATAGAGCCAAAATACTCTTGCAAAAAATGATAGTTTCAGAAGAAACAAGAACAAAATTGAAAATCTTATGAAGGGCTTATATGAAAATAATTGGCAGAAGGCAGTAGAAGGAGCTAAAATAGAGCCTTCAGCAGCCCTTTGGAATAATATAGCTTCTAATTTAGATATGGAAAAAGGGCGCAATTACTGGGTAACATTGCTAATGATTGCCGCTACAGTAACGCTGGCTTTTTCGTTTCCTTTAACCATTGGCGATTCAGCTTTTAAACTTAGGCAACATAGCAGCCAGCCAGTTGCCCAATTAGATGCGGTTAATAGCTCAAATGGTGGCACTAGCCTTGCTTTTAATGAAAATAATGTTGAAAATAAATCAGTATCAAATTTAAATTCTGAAAACAACAAAGAGGCAAACAGCACGCAAAACCATTTGATAAGTTTAACCGAAAAACCTCAAAATACACTGCCTGCCATAAGTACACATGATGATTCCAACTTCTACCCCATAAAAGAGGCAAAAGCGCAAGGGGTAGGTTTTGAGTTTTTAAATTGGGATACCGCCCTTCAACTTGCCAATCTAAATAGTTATTATATTATCCCTTATTTTATGCCTCTAAAAAAATCTGAAGATAGAAATTTATTAGCTTCACTAAATATGGGTACTGGGAGCTCCTCAACTAGCAGTGGTTTATTTAGTAATGCAACAGAAAGGGTTGAAGCAATGTCTCTGTCAGCTAAAAGTGATAATTTTAGTAATGTTGTAGAACAAAGCGAATCGAAAGGTGCCGCATTTTATATTGGTGCCGGCATAGAGTTGCCCATTGGTAGTCGGTGGTCGTTGCTAACAGGCTTAGGTTATTTGGCTCAAAAAGCAGAAGGGGTAAATAATGTGGTTATAGCTACTGAAAAAGGGTATCAGCCTCTGAGCATTTATACCCCCATTGGGTTAGGTTCGGTATTTTTAAACGAATCATACCGCTATACACTTACTAATAATTATATAAGTGTGCCAACTGCTATTAAATATTCAATCATTAATCGAAAGGTAAAATTTAGGGCTGGTGCGGGTATAAGCACAGACTTTATGCTTAACCATGCCATTAATTCCGAATCTTATCAAAAGGCATTCTATAAACCCAGTGAAGTAGATTATAATCCCATAGCGCTTTCTGGGTTAGTAAACTTTGATGTAAGCTATAATATAAATAAGCACTACTCCATTGCGTTAGAAACAGGTGTTAGAAAAGGGGTTACCCCAATTGATAAAAATAAAGATTTCTACCCTTCGTCATTTACAGGGGGCATTGTTTTGTTATATAAAATTCGATAGAATTTTAAACCTTTCTATTAGTAGCTGTATCTAATGTAAGTAACAAAAAAAATATGGTATGATTAACTTAATAAAAACAAAATCGCTTCTAAAGTCTATGAACCCAGGAATGCTTTTAGGTGCATTTCTATTTATAATTTTGATAACCCTGCATAGCCTTAACTTATATCAAAAGGTAGCCATATTGCTGCTTTCGACCTTATTATTACCAATAGTTATTATGCTTTTATACCCTTAGCCCTTTCGGCCTACGTATAAAGATATCATATAACTAAATCTAATGTCTTCGTCATTATCGGGCGCTAGACCTGGTAATCTTTGGGCTCAACCGAGCCCATTTAGCAGTTGAAAAATTTCTACCCTGCATAATCAGGTTATAAATAGGGTTTGTCTATAAACTCCAATAAACAAAAATCAAATACCTGTCTGACCGACCGGCTGAAATCTCAAAACGAAAACATCAAACTATGCAAGTGTTTGGTGTTTAGGTAATTGCATTTTGAGATTTATTTGTTATTTGAATATTGGCATTTGTTATTTCTGAAAATATTGCCTTTGATACAGATTTTCCAACCATTTTAGAAGCAGGCGTGTCTAACCAGTATAACCAAAAACCTTTAAGGAAATGAACGACTTACTAAAAGCAAATCCATTTTTTAAAACACTCACTATATACATAGGAGTTATTATTGGGGGCTTAGTGCTGTTATTTTTATTACCTGGCTGCTCAGATACCTGCAAAACAACCACTACTTACATTACATACAATCCAATATATGCATCTATGAGTAGCCTTAGGTCGCAGGTAGAAATTTTGCCTCCCCAACCTGGAGAAACACAAGGTAAAATATATGTGTATGGCAATTACTTATTGCTTGGCGACCCGGGCAAAGGAATACATGTATTTAATAATACTGATAAAACTAACCCCGTAGCTGTATCATTTATAAATATTCCAGGCAATGTAGATATGGCTGTACGAGGCGGTAAATTGTATGCAGACAGCTATTTCGATTTATTGGTTTTTGACATGCTCGACCCAACCAATATTAATTTAGTTAATCGTGTAGAAAATGCATTTCCAACTTATGCTAATCAGTTTGGCAATTGGTCTTCATCAGGCACAGACCAAGTGTTAATAGAGGTGCAAGAGTTAGATGTAGTAGAAATAAGTAGCAATTGCGCAAGTAATAAAGGGGTAATGTATTTTGAGGGAGATGTCCTTTTTATGGAAAAAAATTCATCTTTTGCAAATACTATGGGGCAAATACCAAACCCAACGGTTGGCGTTGGGGGCTCTATGGCCAGGTTTACCATTGTTAATAACTACCTCTATACGGTTGATGAAAATGCACTGCATGCCTTTGATATCTCATCACCCGAAAACCCAGTTAACAAATCAAAAGTAGATTTAGGCTGGGGGATAGAAACAATTTTTCCATTTAAAAACAACTTATTTATAGGATCAACCACCGGTATGCATATTTATAGTATAGATAACCCTGTGGAACCCCAATTTATGTCAATGTCAGTACATGTTACTACTTGCGACCCTGTGGTAGCAAACGACCAATATGCTTTTGTAACGCTTCGGTCAGAAAATAATAACGGAGGATGGTGCGGAGATACATTTACAAACCAATTAGAAGTTATTGACATTGCCGATGTTACAAACAGTAAACTATTGCACCAATTTAATATGATAAGCCCACACGGACTTGGCATAGATGGTAACACCCTGTTTGTAACCGAAGGTGACGATGGACTTAAAATATTTGATATTACAGATGTTGCCAAAATAGACGAAAACTTACTACAGCATATAACAGGTTTTAATGCTTTTGATGTAATTCCTATTAACGGCACATTAATTTTAACAGGCAATGATGGGTTATACCAATTTGACTACACCAACTTAGATGAGATTAAACTATTAAGCTTAATACCTGCAACACAATGGTAAAAAAGCTCATTTTGGTCTCCTTTTTTTTCTATTCAATTATTGCTGTTGGTCAGGAGGTTGAATCTAAAAGCAAAATAAAATTGACAGATGGCTCTGAGTTTTATGCAGTAATTAAAGAAAATCACCCAGGTAAACATATTATAATAATCCTCTCGGACAACAAGGAGGCTACTATTGGGTACAGTACTATTCTTTACATTAAACATAAAGATTACAGCTACTTTTCAAAATACATTCAATCTAAAGGCTTTTATATAGAAGGCTCAATCTCACTCTTGTTTGGAAAAGCAACCGAACAAGATGATATTAGAACAGGAGCTGCATTAGGAGTAACGGCTAATTACCACTTAAATTCTTATTTAAGTGTAGGCTTGGGTGTTGAACCCACAATTATTCGAGTAGCAAGCCAGCAATTGTTAATGCCAACCTATGGCCGGCTAAAGTATAGTGTGCTAGAGCGAAGAACTACTCCGGTTTTAATGATTGATGCAGGCTGGGCTTTTGCCTTAACCAAAAAAGAAGAAGGTTTTAGAACAATAAACTATGATGGTGGCTGGTATATTAAGCCCTCTGTTGGCATTCGGTCAGGTAAGTTTACACTTAGCTTAGGTTACCAGTTACAAAAAATAACCTCCACCATAAATGAAAATAATTGGTGGGGTAATAATAACGTTACCGTAGAAGAAAGAACGTTAAAGAATATATCGTTAAGTGGGAGTTTAAAATTTTGATAGACGAGTCCACTCCGAAAACAGACAATTTTCAAAAAAGAGTTATTTTGGCGTAGATTTTCATTTTTTGAGATTCGGTGATGCCTGGGTATCAACGGATTGAAAAAGGTGAAAAGATACCCAAAAGAAACTTTTTTGGTTTTAGGTGTTTTCGGAGTGGACTCAAGTATATCTTTGTCAACGCTATCAGCAGACTGGAAAAAGAACCAAACAGTGGGTAATAATGGCTAGGTTTTTGGTGGTAAATTAAAGTTTAGAGCTTCGATTAAAAACCGCCAAACTAAAATTTTGATAATGAAAAAAGAAAAATAATTATGGCAACTATTTGCTTTGGCTAAGTGCTAAATTGAAAGGGCAGAGTTTTAAACTCCCCTACGATTTTTTAGCCTAAGCGATAGCTTTATTTTGCACACTTAAATTATGAGGAAAAACTTTCTATCTGTTTTATTAATTCTTCCTGCTCTTTTTACAAGCTGCAACGACCAGCCCACTTGTATTCCAAAGCAAACCAACTTGCTAAAGGTTGCCTTTGTAGATATTATTGGAAAACCTAAAAATATAATACTCACCTCACTAACGGTGGATAATAGCAATGATAGTTTTCCTGTTTTTAATGATACAATAGCCAACGTTATGATTCCACTAAACCCACTTGACAGCTCAATTATTATTAGATTTAACCAAGATACCATCTCTAATTACATGGCTTTTAGCTATACCACAACGCCTGTTGTTTTACATCCTACATGTGCAATCGAAATGAAATTTGATTTTTTAAAAATGGACTCTACTGATTTTGAAGATGCTGAAGTAGTAGAACCCGCTATAAGCTTACAAACAACCAAAAATATTGAGGTTACACATTAATCATATAGCCCTTTTATTACTCGTATCTTGGAGTGTGCAAGCACAAGAACAAGTACAGGAAACAAAGTACGCCATTAAGCTAGATTCTACTATTCATACTAAATGGGCTCCTACAGGTGTTCGTATCGGGCTTGATATTGCAGGCCCCATCTATCATTTATTTGAACCCTCAATATCAAATTACGAGGGTACTGCCGACATCGATTTTGGCAAATTTTTTGGAGTTGTTGAGGTCGGAAGGGGTTCTTTTCAACAAAAAAACACGCCTACTCAATATACAAGTTCTGGTTTTTTTTACAGAGTTGGGGCTGATGTTAATATGACTTCGAAAGATGCCAAACTAAACGTTTTATACTTTGGTTTACGTTATGCCACGGCCTCGTTTAACGAAACACTACTTGGAGAGCTTGAAAGTGATGGTTGGGGCACCTCTTTGATTAATGAAACCCAAAGTAAATCGAGGGCTAATTGGGTGGAATTAAATTTAGGAATGCGAGCTCGTATTTACAAATCTATATTTATGGGTTATACCGTAAGGTTTAAATTATTAAAGCATAATGCATTTAACGATGGAAAATTTGAAACATATTTTGTGCCTGGCTATGGCATAGCCACCAACACTTCTAACTGGGGTATTAGCTATTATGTTCAGTATCGTATCGAATGGAAAAAGAAGCCAATTCCTTGGAAAGAAAATTAAGATGGCGATTCCAAAAGTTATATATCAAACATACTCATCCCAAAAAGAAATTCCTTTGATGGCTCAATTTCATATTTGGAATATGTGCCGAATGAATCCAACTTATGAGTACCGTTTTTTTGATGACGATGCCATTGATGCTTTTATTAAATCAGAATTTAACTCAGATGTTTATAAACAATACAGCAAAATAGCCATTGGAGCCGCCAAGGCTGATTTTTTTCGGTATGCAATTTTATTAAAAAATGGAGGCATCTATTTAGATATTGACAGTAAGATAAATGGCAAACTGGATAGCTGGATTTCTAAAAGCGACAAGGCAATTATTACCGAAGAAGGCAATCCTGGTTTTTATGTACAATGGGCATTAATCTACGATAAAGGGCATCCTTTTTTGGCAAAAACGATTGAAAATATTCTTGATAATATCAGAACCAATAGATACCCGAACGATGTGCATAAAATGACCGGCCCAACCGTGTACTCTACTGCAATTAAACAATGCATGAAAGAGGATGCAACTATACCTTATCGTATATTGGGGATTGACTATGAAGGGAAAATTACATTTAAATATTGGTTAAGCGGCTTTTCCTTTAACCAAAAAGAGCATTGGAGAGTTAGTGAAAAGAAAACAGGTGTTTTAAGGTCTAACTAAAAAAAGAATCTACAAATTCAACTTTATTAAACACCTGTAAGTCATCCACGCCCTCGCCCACACCAATATATTTAACAGGTATTTTAAAAGTATCTGAAATGCCAATAACCACACCACCTTTGGCAGTGCCATCTAATTTTGTAATGGTTAACGAAGTAACTTCGGTAGCCTTTGTAAATTCTTGTGCCTGATTTATCGCATTTTGACCAGTACTGCCGTCTAGCACCAACATAACCTCGTGAGGAGCCTCGGCTACAAATTTTTGAATTACCCGCTTAATTTTGGTCAACTCATTCATTAAATTAACCTTGGTATGCAACCTGCCTGCCGTATCAATAATAACAATATCAGCTTGCTGCTCAACCGCTTGCTTCACCGCATCGTAAGCAACCGAAGCCGGGTCGGTATTCATACCGTGCGACACCACAGGAACGCCTACACGCTCGCCCCATAATTTAAGCTGGTCAACCGCTGCTGCTCTAAATGTGTCGGCAGCACCCAAAACCACCTTTTTCCCTTGCTTTTTAAATTGAGAAGCTAATTTACCAATAGTAGTAGTTTTACCCACTCCATTAACACCCACCACTAATAGCACATAAGGTTTGCTCGTGGCAGGCAAGTCAAAATCAACTAAATCTTCGGAGTTATTTTCAGCGAGCAACTCTGCGATTTCACTCCGCAAAATAGCATTTAGCTCTTCTACCCCAAGGTATTTGTCTTTGGCTACTCGCGCCTCAATTCGTTCAATAATTTTAATGGTGGTTTCTACCCCTACATCCGAAGTAATGAGCACTTCTTCCAAGTCATCTAATACATCAACATCTACGGTAGATTTACCTGCTACAGCCTTCCCTAGTTTATTAAAAAAGCTAGATTTAGATTTTTCGAGCCCTTTATCTAACGACTCTTTTTTTTCTTTAGAAAACAGACCACCAAATAAGGCCATAGTAATGTATTTTAATGTGCATACAAAAAAAGTCCTCGCAGAGGACTTTTAAAATTTTAATATGTACTCCCTGCTTAATTAGCAAGAAACTCTTTTACCTGATCAACAGGAACGATTTCTTCTTTAAAAGTATAAGCCCCAGTTTTAGGCGACTTAACAGCCTTTATAACTTTTGAAAAGCCCTTGGCATCTTTTTTCTTTAAACTTGCAACTACCTTCTTAGCCATAATTACTTAATTTCTTTGTGAACAGTTTGTTTTTTAAGAATTGGATTATACTTTTTCAACTCTAAACGCTCTGTGGTATTTTTCCTGTTTTTAGTAGTAATGTAACGAGAAGTACCTGGCATACCACTTGCTTTATGCTCCGTGCATTCTAAAATTACTTGTACTCTATTTCCTTTCTTAGCCATTTTGCTATAATTTAATTTTGGTCTAAACTAGTTATACCAATACGTTACCTTTTTTTCTAGCAGCTTTTAAAACAGCTGTAATGCCCTTTTTATTAATAGTTCTTATCGCTGAGGTAGAAACTTTAAGCGTTATCCACTTATCTTCTTCAGGGATATAAAACCTCTTTTTTTGAAGATTTGGGTAAAATTTCCTTCTCGTTTTATTGTTGGCATGAGAAACATTATTTCCTACTTGTGGCCTTTTTCCTGTTATTTCACAAACTCGTGACATACTATTGCTATTTACGCTTATTCTAATTTCGGAGTGCAAATATCGGGATTTATGTTTTAAACACAAATTCTATCGAGTTATTTTCTAAAATAATAAGTAACCTATTCATCCATTAAAGCTACCTTTTTAGCCACTAAGGCACGAAGCCTCCAAGTTTCACAAAAAGTTATGTGCTTTAAGTTATTATTTTGTGGTTCTTTGCCCGCTAGTATTCTAAGGTAAAACCAAGGATATGCACAATTATTTATGCAGCATGTTGATAAAGTGGCACATAAGGCGTTCCTCTTTGAAATTCTTTACTCTGTCAATGGTAGCGCATCCCCTTAA
>JALSJD010000232.1 GCA_026989535.1 Cyclobacteriaceae bacterium | reverse complement strand
AAGTGCGCACGAGAGGATTCGAACCTCCACGCCCGTGAGAGCACCAGCCCCTCAAGCTGGCGTGTCTACCAATTTCACCACGTGCGCAATAATTAGGCTCAAAAATAGAATAAGTTTTTTTGATATGGAGGGGATAACTCCGATTAAATTCTAGGTTTTTTTATTTAAAAATGAGCCTAGATTACCAGGTCTTACGCCCAGTAATGACGACTACCGGGATGGTCATTTGTTATATAATAGGTTTACACCTTACCACACTTGGCTTGATGCCATTTTTTTAAAAAATGTTGAAAAACAAGATTATAATCATCAAGTCGGATCTTAATTGTTTTAGTGCTTTGGTAATATGCCCTTCTACTGTTTTAAGCGAGATCTTGAGCTGATTGGCAATTTCTGTATTTGATTTATGTTCAAAACGACTTAGTTCAAACACTTGTTTACACCGCTCGGGCAGTCTTGTTAGGCTCAAGTCAAGTGCTTTCTTTTGGTCATTATGATTAATAATCTGTTCTATATTATTGGAAGAGATAACAAAATTCATCCTGTCTAGGTGTTTTTGGCTTATATTTTCATTGCGCAAATATTCAAATGCTTTTAATCGAACTGCTCGAAAAAGATACCTGGATAAATCTCTTATTTCAACCTGCCCTCTTTTTACCCATAGGCTTACAAAAATTTCCTGAACACAATCATGACACACCTCTGTATCTTGCATAACATTATAGGCTGTTTTAACCAATACTTCCCAATACCTGCTATACACTTCGCTAAATGCACTATGATTATGTTGAGAAATCATAGCCACTAACTCCTTATCTCCTATTTCTGAATATTTACCTGACCTCATGTATAAAAAAGATTCATAAGCTCATTAAAAGACACTGTAAAAATTTCTTTCTATATTTCAATATTGTTTAGTTAGTCCCACATATCATTTCGAGTGCTAACGAACCTTTGCAATCTCTAAAATTAGAAATTGCAAAGGTTCGCTGAACAGACTTATACTTTTTTTGCAGTAATAACAAGCCTAAATAACTCACTGCTTTGCCCAATAATATGTATTATAAATTTAAATATATTGTTAATAATATGGTTGTAAGCTATTATTTGTAACATTTTTTAACAACTTGAGGTGTTCCCTTAAAAAAGAAATATTTTTACTCCGAATTATTCATCAAACAATAAATACTTCTAAATAGATTGGCTACCACCTAAATGTTAACACTTCCTCTCTCAATCTATTTTAGCACGTAATACAACATGCTAAAACCCGACTTTCCATCTTTACATCGGTTACACCCCTATAATCTTTTTAAGTTTTTCGTTATCCATATCTCCACCAGAAAAATCATCAAATGTTTTTTGTGTGGCCTCAATAATGTGCTTATTTATAAACTCAACACCTTCTTTGGCGCCTTGCTCTGGGCTTTTAATGCAACACTCCCACTCCATAACCGCCCAAACATCGCAACCGTATTGCGTTAGCTTAGAAAATATTGTTTTAAAGTCAACCTGACCATCACCAGGAGAACGGTATCGGCCTGCTCTTTCTCTCCAATCATTATAGCCACCAAAAGCTCCTTTTTTGCCTGTGGGGTTAAACTCCGAATCTTTTACATGAAAAGCTTTAATAAATTGATGGTAATGATCTATGTAGGCAATGTAATCAAGTTGTTGTAATACAAAATGCGAGGGGTCGTATAAAATATTAACCCGCTTATGATTGCCGGTTGCCTCCAAAAAACGTTCAAAAGTATCACCATCATGAATGTCTTCTCCAGGATGTACTTCGTAACACACATCAACCCCATGCTCTTCATACACATCCAGTATGGGCAACCACCGTTTGGCTAATTCTTTAAACCCCATTTCTACTAAACCTACGGGCCGTTGAGGCCAAGGGTGAAATGTATGCCAAAGCAAGGCTCCGGAAAAAGTAGCATGAGCTGTTAAACCTAAATTTTTGCTGGCAATAGCTGCTTTTTTAACAGCATTAATGGCCCACTCTGTTCTGGCTTTGGGGTTATTTTTTACTTGTGGTGGAGCAAAATTATCGAACATTATGTCGTAAGCAGGGTTAACGGCTACTAATTGCCCTTGCAAGTGTGTTGAAAGCTCTGTGATTTCTAACCCATACGAATTGATTTTACCTTTAAGCTCATCGCAATAGGTTTTGCTCTCAGCAGCTTTATCCAAGTCTATTAGCCGTTTTTCTGTGGTAGGGATTTGTATGCCCACATAACCCAAATCGCTTGCCCATTTGCACAAGCCATCTAATGAATTAAATGGTTTAACATCGCCCATAAACTGTGCAAGAAATACGGCAGGCCCTTTTATTGTTTTCATAAATTTAATTATTAATAGTTACCCAGGTATTCCCATTTTGATGAGATTCAATTGTTTTTTCAATAAAATCCATCCCCCTCACCCCATCGGTTATTGTTGGAAACTCGCCTTTATCGTAAGGTTTTCCTTTTATAGCTTTGGCAACCCCTTTATAAATATTCCCCATCGAATCAAAAATTCCTTCTGGATGCCCCGGAGGTAGTTTGGTGCCATCTAACGACAGTTTACTATTATAAGCGTGCCCAGGTTTTAACACATTTATTGGCTTACCTTCTTCTAAAAGGTATAAATAAGTAGGGTTTTCCTGTCCCCATTTTAATGCAGCCTTTTCGCCATACACCTTAATAGTAAGGTCGTTTTCCTCGCCTGTTGCAATTTGGCTAGCTCTAATTACACCCTTTACATTTTTTGCACAACGGATTAAAACCGTGCCGTCAACATCCATTTTATTATCGCTGTACAGGTAGTTAAGGTCGGCTAAAACAGAAGCTACTTTCAGGCCTGTAACATATTCTATCATATCAAAAGCATGTGTTCCTATATCGGCCATACAGCAGCTAATACCCGATTTTTCGGGGTTTAATCTCCAAGTAGAAGCTCGTTTTTTTACATCATGAATAATGGGGTTAATCCACCCTTGGTAATACTGTACATCTATTTTTTGTACTTTTCCTATTGCACCCTCTGCTATCATTTTTCGCATTTGGCGCACCATCGGATAACCGGTATAGGTATAGGTTACAGCAAAAATAGTATTCGCTTGTTCACAAATACTTTCTAATAATTTGGCTTCGGCATAGGTGGTTGTCATTGGTTTTTCGCAAATAACATTAAAGCCGTTTTCAAGAAGCTTTTTTGCCATAGGGAAATGCAAAAAGTTAGGTGTAAGTATGGAAATCACCTGCATCCTTTCTGCTTCAGAAAGCTTTAATTCTTCGTCAATAAGGGTGTCAAAATCTTTATACACCCGGTTGGTTGGTAATCCTAGTTTTTCTACAAAAGCTATATTTTCATCCCAATTAGGGTTAAAAACGCCTCCTGTAATTTCAAATTGGTCGTGCATAGAAGCAGCCACCCTGTGTAGCACCCCTATTAAAGAATCGCCTCCTCCACCTAAAATACCTAATCTTATTTTTGAACTCATACTTTATTTTAATTTTTTTAAGAGGCTTTATACTCTACTTTCTCATTTTTAAAAAACACAACAAACAATATTGAAACTACTACCGCAAAACCAGCCGGAAAGAGCCAAATAGCCTGCCAATTATGCCTGTTATCGCCAATTAAATAAGTATCAGAAATTTTGCCGGCAACCCAAAACCCAATAAGCATACCTACGCCATACGTAGCCAGTGTAATTAAGCCCTGAGCAGCATTTTTAATTTTTTTGCCTGCTTTTGAATCTGTGTAAATTTGGCCTGAAACAAAGAAAAAATCATAACAAATTCCGTGTAAGGCAATACCTGTTAGTAGCATAAAGGTTAGTTCTCCTGCATTGCCATAGGCAAACAGCAGGTACCTAACTGCCCAGGCAAGCATGCCTAAGAGCAATGTTTTTTTTATGCCATATTTTTTAAAAAATACGGGCAATAATAGCATAAATAGCACTTCTGATATTTGCCCGATTGTCATTTTACCAGTGGCATTTTCCATGCCTATTTCTGCAAAAAACATATTGGCATTTTGGTAATAAAAAGCCAGAGGAATACAAATAAGGATGGAAGAAATAAAGAAAATAAGAAAGTTTCTATCCTTTAATAAGTTAAGGGCATCAAGCCCTAAGATGTCGGAAAGTTTAATTTTTTCTTCTTTACCTACTTTTGGAGGTGTTTTAGGTAACGTAAAACTAAAAACACCAAGTATTAACGATGCCAGTGCTGTCATTAAAAATGTTTTTTGTAGTAAACCTTCTTTAATTCCTTGGGCAGAATCCCAATGAAATATATAACTAATGCCTAAACCGGCTACCACCCAACCAATGGTGCCCCAAACCCGTATGTAGGAAAATTCTTTGGCAGGATCGGTCATTTGATTAAACGACACCGAATTTACCAAGGCAAGTGTTGGCATATAGGCAATCATGTAACCTAATACATACGGATAAAATAAGCTAAACTCAGTTACCTGCGACATTTGGTACAGTAATACTGCACCTGCAATATGAAGCAGTCCTAATATTTTTTCAGCATTAAAAAACCGGTCGGCAATTAACCCTATAACAAAAGGTGCTATAATGGCACCCCACGATTGTGTGGAGTATGCCATTCCTATTTCTGCTCCTGTGGCACTTAAATTATTTCCTAAAAAAGTACCCAACGTTACAAACCATCCTCCCCAGATAAAGAATTCCAGGAACATCATTGTGGATAATTGCACTTGCGTTGTTTTTTTCATTATAAGAAACTTGCTTTACTAACAATAATTTAAGGTGTGAAAGTATGGAATTAGATTTTTAGTATTGTTTATTTTTGCTCACTGAAAGAATTTGAACAAAATCGAACGTGTTAAAACTAACAGGTTAAGTTCTAATAAGTATAGTAAAAAATACTCACCATCCTTACTTCTAGTTCATTTACACCCCTGTGTTTTTCTCTCGTAGCTACTGCTGATTTACACAGAAAACAATCAGCGAAGAAAACATAGCAAAGTCATAAGAGTTTAACCTGCTTAATTAAGTTTATTGGTTTATTGCATATTCCCATAGGTATCATCAAAGTTAAACCACGTAGTTTCTTTAGCATCTTCACGCTTTTCGGGATACTGTCCAGTGTCTCCGGTTTCTTCTATCCAATTATTGAGTAAGCTCCTCATTTTTTCAAGTGTTTTCTGATACTCAGGGGTATCAACAAGATTATTACATTCATGCGGATCCACACTTAAATCATATAGTTCCTCGGGGGCTTTGGTTTTAGCCAAGTGCAATGCCTGAATTGGGGTTAGTTTACCTTCTTTATTAAGCTTTTGTATTACTTTAAGTGTTGGATTATTTATCATAACCCATCTGGTTTCTTGGTATCCCTGCTCTGGCATAAAATTGCGTATATATTTATACTGCTCACTCCTTACACACCTTATCCGGTCTATGCTGCCGTCAATCCTATCGCGTGCAGCATAAATATAATCTCTCTTTTTTGTATTTCGACCAATAAAGGGAATCCCATCCATATAATCAGGGATTTTAATGTTTGCTATTTTAAGAATGGTTGCTGAAATATCAATGGTACTTATAAGGTCATCGTTCACTTCACTGGCTTTTAGCTTTCCGGGCCAGCGAACAATCATTGGCACATGGATACCCCCATCGTATAACCAATATTCTTCGCGATAAATGTCTGCCCCATTATCTGAGATAAAAATAACTATCGTATTATCCTCAATGCCTTCATCTTTTATTCTTTGTAAAATTTGGCCTACCTGCACGTCCATTTTTTCTATTTGGGTGAGGTATCTTGCCCAATCATCTCTGATTACGGGGTGGTCGGGAATAGTTGGTGGAAGAACAACCTCTTTTGGATTTACAGCATTTTTAAAACCTGGCAGATAATAGAAAGGGCTTTGGGGGTTATCCATTTCTTTGTATTTTACAACATCGGGAGAGTCAGCGTACCAATTGTTTCCTCTGTGAGTAATCGGCAGGGTTATCTGTGCAAAAAAAGGCTGCCCTGGCTTACGGTATTTCCAATCATCGCCATCGAAACCAGATAGATTGCCTTCTTTGGGGCTAAAATTAATATCTGTTTTGTTGGAATAACCACAACCAAGTGCTGTATAATAACCAGCTTTTCGTAGATAATATGTAATTGCTTTATAAGGTTCAGGAAGCCTCCGGTTCGGATTCATGCGAAGGTTTTGTGTATTAGTAGCTATTTGATATACTCCTGTCATCATTGCTGCTCTGGAGGGGGAGCAAACCGGTGCAGTTGTAAAAGCCTTTTTATACAAGATACCTTCCTTTGCCATGTTGTCAAGATTTGGCGTTTTTACGGCTGGAGTTTCGTAACAACCCAAGTCAGGTCCAATATTTTCAGCCATAATCCAAACAATATTAGGGCGAACATTTTGTTTATGGGTGTTATTTCTACTTTTTGGATAACACCCGTAAAATAAAAAAAACACTAATGCCATTTTGCTAAAATTTGCTGAAATAAAACTTAAAGTGCACTTTGTATTTTTCATTACTATCAAAAACTTATTGGTTATTACTTAAGAGGCACATTTTGCCTGCCGGTATGCTGCTGGAGTGCATTTTTCGTGCTGTTTAAATACGGTAGAAAAATATTGGCTGGTAGTAAATCCACAACTGTACGCCACTTCGGCAATACTCATGTTTGGGTTTTCTGTTAACATTTTCTTAGACATTTCCAGCCGCCTCATGGCTAGGTAGCGCATTGGAGTTGAGTTGGTTAGTTGCTTACAGTGGAAGGTAAACCTTGTAAGCCCTACTCCAGCAGATTCGGCCATTTGCTCAATTGTCCAAGATTCAGGAAGGTTGTCTTCCAGCTCGTCAAGAAACTGGCGAACACTTCTTGAGCTATCCGTAAGGGCTTCATTTAAAACTACTTCGCCAGTATCTAATAGTTCTAAAAGCAAGATTAGAAGCTCGTTAATCAAAAGCCTTATTTTAGAAGAGTTGCTTCCATTTTTATCTGTATCTACTGCTTCGCCCATTTGAAAAAAACAGGCATTAATTTTTTTATTAGCCTTCCAAAGCCATTTATCATTTTGTCGTAAAATTTTTGTAAGGCGTTCTAAATCTTTTTGGGTTAGCAACACCCACTTGGGCCAAACCCAGTTTTGATGCGGTCTTCGAACTCCTAAATCAATAATTACCCAGTAAAATTTACCCATACCAATAGTTGGATTACCCACTTTGTGTTCTTCCCAGGGGCGTGTAATTGTTAAATAACTAGGCAATAATTTAGTTTCCTGGTCGTCTTGCGCATAGGGCATGCTTCCTGATGCTAAAAAATGAAATTCAATGCCTTCATTTCTGTGCCACTCTAAGCCCCAATCTTGTGGTTCGCTGGCATCCCAATAGCCTACGGAGTTTAACCCTAATGTATCTTTTGTTAAACGGTCGCCCGGATAAGTATATCTTGCAAGGGCCTTAAATTTTAATTTTTTTCGGGCAACAGCATCCACTAAAGACAAACAGGTGTCGGCATGATATACTACCCCTTTGGCAATATAGGGTTCTATTTTTTGTATAGGTGTTTTCACTGAAATAATTTGAACATTATTATATTGCTAAAATAAGTACTTTGTAAAGTAAATAAAGGAGAATTTATCAAAAAACTACTGCATACGAGTAAAAGTGGCTTCTCCTGCCTGCGCTTGTCCGGTAAGGCAGGTTGTACGACAAATAAAAATCAATATCCCAAAAGGGATGCCAATGGTATAAACAGATGAAGTATTCTATAAATCTATTTCTTTTTGCAACTATTATGCTGGCTTTCATTCGTTGTAAATCAACCCAAAAAACGGAAGCTCGTACCAATGAATGGGTTCAATTATTTAATGGAAAAGATTTAAATAATTGGCACGTAAAAATTAAAGGATATCCGCTGGGTGAAAATATTTACAATACTTTTAGAGTGGAAAACGGAGCCCTTCAGGTTAATTATGATGGATATAATGAGTTTGATAGAAGATTTGGGCATATTTTTTACAAAAACCCTTACGCTAGTTACATACTAAAACTTCAATATCGTTTTATAGGCAGCCAGGTAAAAGGAGGTGAGGGTTGGGCTCAAAAAAATAGTGGCGTAATGATTCATGCTCAATCGCCCCAAAGTATGAACGTAAATCAGGATTTCCCTGTCTCTATTGAAGTGCAATTATTAGGTGGGTTAACTAAGGGCAAAGAACGCTCTACAGCCAATTTGTGTACGCCTGGCACTTATGTGCTAATAAATGATAAATTAGTAACAGCCCATTGCACCCCCTCTACCTCTAAAACCTATTATGGAAACCAGTGGGTAGATTTGGAAGTATTGGTTTTAGGCGACTCTTTAATTTCGCATAAGGTAAATGGAAAAACAGTTATATCTTATGCAAAACCACAAATTGGAGGCGAGCATAATACATTAAAAAACAAAGAAGGAGAACCTTTAACTGCTGGTTATATTGCATTGCAGAGCGAAAGCCACCCCGTAGAATTTAAAAATATTTATTTAAAAGTATTAGCGTTTGCAAAATGACATCATGCATTTCCCTCAGAGTCCTCTTCGAGAGACCTCTGAGGCGAAAAAATTAGAGTGCAGGTTTATCTGGTCTTTTTTTATGTCCTAAGTTTGCTTGCAAAATATTGGGCAAACCCAACAACCAAGCTATTTTTGAGCAAAACAAATTTAGATGACTAAAACAAAAATTGGAATTCTTTTTGGAGGCAGGTCTGTAGAACATGATGTTTCCATTATCTCTGCTCAAAATATTGCCAAATATATTGATGTCGAAAAATTTGAAATTACTCTTTTAGGCATAAGCAAAGCAGGTGGCTGGTTTCTTTGCAACAAAGTATCTAAAAATATTTCGGAGGGTAAACCACTACAAATTTCGCTAAGCGCACACAAACCAACTTTTAGCACATCCGATTTGGAATTTAGCTTAGATGTAATATTCCCTGTTTTGCACGGTACTGATGGCGAAGATGGAAGCATACAAGGCTTATTAAAAACATTGAGCATTCCTCATGTTGGTTCCGATACGCTTGGTTCAGCCGTATCAATGGATAAGCTTACCACCAAACGTGTATTAGTCCATTCAGGTGTACCCGTGGCTCAGTTTTTAACTTACACCAAATCAGAAGTTCACCATGTTAATTATGCGCATATCGTTGCTACTCTTGGCTCCCCTTTTATTATAAAGCCTGCCAACTTAGGCTCTTCTGTTGGGGTTTTTAAAATTACCTCAAAAGATGGTTTCCAAGAAAAACTAAACACCCTTTTTAGCTTTGATAATGTGGCATTAATTGAAGAGTATATTGAAGGTCGTGAACTGGAATGCGCCATTATTGGTAATGAAACGCCCATGGCTTCGCCCCCAGGCGAAATTATTTTAAAAGGAGATTATGAATTTTATTCGTTCGAGGCCAAATATGTTGATGGCAATGCCGTTGAGTTGGTAATACCTGCTAAAGTTGATGCTGATACCGAAGAAAAAATTAAAGAACTTTCAATTAAATCGTACAAAGCAGCTTCGTGCAAAGATTTAGCCAGAATCGATTTATTTGTAAAAGAGGATGGGCAAATAATTGTAAACGAAATAAATACCATACCCGGATTTACCAATATTAGCATGTATCCTAAACTTATTGGGTTACTTGGCATTGCCTACACCGATTTAATTACACAACTGGTAGAAATGGCCCTAAAAAGAGCAAATGAAGCTACCTTGGTAAATACTAATTTTGAAAGCAATATTTAAAAGGCTATACTTACCAACTTTATTAAAAGCAGTAAATTCGAATAAATGGTTAAGTTCTAAGTAAGACAGCAAATATGATAATGAATGGCAACACAAAAAATACTACGTCATTCCTGCGCAGGCAGGAATCTGTAAATTTGGACTGTTACTGTGAAAGGGATTCCTGCCTGCGCAGGAATGACGCTCTTCAAGGAGCTACAAAAGGGTATGTTTCCCTCTTGTTAACTATTGAATTGCTATTTTACTTAGAACTTAACCGAATACATTAAATGAAAATTTTTGAAATCACATCTTGGTGGGACGTATTAAAACATGTTGGTATAACAGCAGGAATTGGAGTAGCTCTAATTTTATTCTTTTTCTACGTTTTTCTGCCTTCAACCACCAACCATGGCGAATCTATTACCGTACCCAATTTAGTGGGTATGCCGCTAAACGAATTAGATAAATTTGTGGTAGAAAGAGATTTACGATACGAAGTATCGGACTCTTCTTACTCAGCAGATTACCCCCCTTATACTGTATTGCACCAATTTCCGAAAGAACACTCAAAAGTAAAAGCCAACCGAAAAATTTTTATCTCGCTTAACAGCAAAAACCCACCCACCACGGTTATGCCTAACTTGGTAGATAAAACCATACAAAATGCCAGTCTTATCTTAAAAAGTTACGAACTAAAAAGAGGAAGAACTACCACAAAACCAGATGCCTTTAGAAATGTATTAGCCCAGAATTTTAACGAAGAACCCATTGAACCAGGTACTTCAATAGCCAAAGGCTCTCAAATAGATTTGGTAATTGGTGATGGGCACGGCATTACTCAGTTTGAGATGCCCTCCTTACTTGGGCTACCTTTAGAAGAAGCAGAAATAATAATAAAAGGCAATAGCCTTAATGTAGGAATCGTTTTTAATAACGAAGACACACCCGCTAATTTTGTTGTGGTGAAGCAAACCCCTAACATAGGCAATACTGTGCGTGTTTCGAGTGAGGTAAACCTTTGGTTAGGCGACCCCATAGAGCTGCCCGATACAACAACGGTTGAAGAGTAATAAATAAACCGAGGCCAGGTCGTCATATTAATAACACACACCTGTGTGCAGAAGCGCTTTGGTGCGCAGGCACAAGGGGATGATTAAGGTTTATTGATAGGTTTCCGCTAAAGGGAGCCTCTATTAATATAAACACATGAAGTATTTTTTAGCATTTTTATTATTTGCAGGTGCAAATACACTAAACGCACAGTTTTATGAGCGACCACTGGAAAGTTCGCCTAAAAAAAATACCCGTATTGTTGCGCAACAAAATCAAACAATAGAATTGCCCTTTTGGGATGATTTTGCAACCAGTAATGGTACGCTTGATACTGCTTGGTGGACTCCAAAGAGTCAAACTCAAGTAATTGTAAAAACGGGAATAGGAATCGACCCTCCTTCGTTAGGTGTGGCCACATTTGATGGCATAGATGCCTTAGGGCAACCTTATTTACCAGGGCCTACCGATGGCGGAGTAGATAGCCTTGTATCGAACTATATTGATTTAACAAAAGTACCAACAAGCTTAAGAAACACAGTTTACCTAAGCTTTTTCTACCAATTTTATGGTTTAGGCGAATCACCCGAAGCGCAAGATTCACTAACCCTCTATTTTAAAAATTCAGACGGCATTTGGGACAAGATATGGCCAACCCCAAGCGATGATTATGCCAGCGACCCAACCCTATTTACAGAGGTTTTTGCTCAAGTAAATGGCATTGAATATTACCATCCAGAATTTCAGTTTATGCTAAAAGCCACAGGCCGCCAAAACGGATGGTTAGATAATTGGTTGGTTGATTATGTATATATGGATAAACGGAGATCTGCCAATGATAACTCCTACTTAGACCGAGCATTCACGGAACTTCCCTCAAGTATTTTTGATGTATATACTGCTATTCCATTCGATGATTTTGTGGCTGCTGTTGATAAAGATGTACTATTTAAACCAACAAAAACAAAGCTGAGAAATTTAGAAAACGATATTCAAACTACCGAGTATTCTTTAAATTTATACGACACTTTAAATAACGTTCTTTTAGAACAGATTATTACAGACAGCACCCTGCTCTTAGAAAAAAAAGATCTGAAAGATGTTCCCGGAAAATCACTAAATCCAGCACTACTAGATATTAACGCAGACTCTCTTTATTTAATGCTAGAGTATTCGGTAAGCTCTGGAGATAAATTTTTAATAGACTCCATTTATAATAGTGGAATTGATACTTTGTTTTACGATAGTTTACATGTGAAAGAAATAAACCTCAGGCAAAACGACACGTTAAGGCGTTATTTCAACCTTCATAATTATTATGCTTATGACGATGGCACCGCAGAGTATGGAGCAGGCATTAATCAACCTCAGGGAAAAATTGCCCTTCAGTTTAATGTACTTGAAGGCAAGTACCTAAACCGAATAGATATTTATTTTCCGAATGTGCAGGGAAACCAAGCAGGCATACCATTAGAATTATTTGTATTAAACGATTTTGAAGGGACTGAAAATTCAGTTCGGTTTCAATCTAATATTGCCATTTCGCACACGGGTATAAATGAGTTTATAACGTATGAACTAGCCTCCCCAATATTTGTTACCGATACATTTTTTATCGGGTTCACTAACCTGTCTTCTAACGAAGACTGGCTTACCATTGGCTTAGATAAGAACACAGATAGTGCTGATAAAATATTTGTAAATATAGATGGCAATTGGCAGCCCAATACAACCGTGCAAGGCAGTATTATGATGAGGCCGTATTTTATAAAAGATCCTCCAATTTTAGGAATTAAAGAAGGCGAATCAGTAATAATTGATGTGTACCCTAACCCTAGTAATGGAAGGTTACACATCAATGGCCGTTATAAATCAATCCAACTAATTAATGTTTTGGGAAAACCTGTTGCCTACGAACTAATTAATCAAAATGAGATTCGTTTTAAAATAGATTCGCCACAAGTTTTAATACTGCTTATCGAAACTGAAAATGGGATAATAAGTAAGCGAATTATGGCAACCTCCCATTAACCTGAGTTTGGGATAAGGAATAGCTACTAGAAAAAAATAGAGAGAGAATTTACCTATTTTGATAACTTTTGTTTAACCTGAATAATGCATGAATAATCTATTACGCATTCCAATTACCTAACATTCAAGCATGGAACAAGCTGTTCCAAAATCCTGTGCGAGTACCTGACTATCAAATACTTGAAATGCTCATAACGAAGATTTATGAATTAATCAGGTTAAGGAAATCGCATCCGATGGAGCGTTATTCAGAGAGCGGAATCTGGCCAATTGGCGGATTAGCGGAGGAGAATGACAGAAAATGCCTTTAAAATGGATTCCCCGCAACGGATGCGGGGAATCGTGCTTTTTATACAATTCATTTTATAAAAAAGACCTGTTTTCTTACAGACACTATTTATAAGAGGCAACTGATTTGGGCTCGGCTGAGCCTAGAGATTAGCGAGCCTTACGCTCGATAATGACGGAAATACCTATCTGTATGATAGGTTACTAACCAATAATCATTGGCTTAAGGCTAAAGCTTATAATAAATATAATAATGGCAAGCCAACCTAATGCTTGCCTCGTTGGGGTTAGCGGTTCATTTATTTCAGCTGGTGGGTGTTGCACTCTAATAAACCTGCCCACAATTAGTATAAACAAAAACCAACCGCTATAGCCCGTGGTGCCTGGCCATATAAAAATTACACCCATTTGAGCCACATAAATGGCCAACGCTATCATTAATTGTGTCTGCTTTTTATCAAATACACGTTGAAGTAAATAAAAAATAACCCCAATATAAAGAAGCAAATCAATCAGTAAATCAGGTATAGGTTTGTTAATAATAAACGGATTAATAAAATCTAAAAAGCCAACACCTAGCCCTGCATAAAAAATGGCTATAATATAAAACCCTTTAGAAATATACGAATGCAAATGGGCACCAAACATACCAAAAATCACATGCCCCCCATCTAATTGCCCAATAGGCAATAAATTTAAAGCCGTAAACATTAACGCTAAAAAGCCTGCCAGTAATATTGGGTAATGCATTAGTTCATGGGCATTGGGCAACCTATCTACATCAGTATCTGGCACCCAATTATTCCTCATATAATCGAACAAAATAGAAGACCCTATTTTAAAACCAATAGCTCCATCTTGATTAATATAAACAGTATCACGCTTGATCCGAGCGGCATGCAGTGGTGCTATTTTTTCTAAATCCGATGTAAGAAAAAAGGTATCTTTTGAGTAAACAATGTCTTCATAATTATCGCCAAATAATTGGTACTCAGGATGTATTTCAAACACGTACTCTTTAGGTGGCAAATGGGTAAATCCGTAAAAAAGCACTCCAAGGGCTACTATAAACCCGGCTAAAGGGCCTGCCACTCCTATATCAAATGTGTGCGAAATAGAAGATATTCGTTGCCTTATGCGAATAAAAGCTCCCATAGTACCCAACGACATAGTGCCTAAAAAACCAAACCAAACCGGAATATAGTAAGGTAACGATACTTTTACCTTATGGTAACGAGCCGTAAAGTAATGCCCGAATTCATGTACGGTAAGTATTAATAAAAAAGGGAAAGAATATTGAAACCCATCGACAAAATCAGCCCAACCCAGTGGATGAGGCACATTTAAAAAAAACCACCCATGCATCCACTCTGCCCCGGCCATAGTGGTGGTAATAACGGTAACGGTAAATAGTGCAATTTGTATTAACCTGCGTTTACGTTTTTTATCCATTACCTAATACACTAAAAAGTTCATCCTGATTGGTTAGGAGCCAGGTATGCAAGCCTAATTTACGAGCCGACTGTATATGTTCAAGGGTGTCATCAATAAATAAAGTAGCCGATGCTTCCAGGTTATTTTCGTTTAAAACCATTTCAAAAATTTCAGCATCAGGTTTTCGCATGCCTACTTTATGCGAATAATATACGATATCGAAATAATCTTGTATCTTTTTACCATCCGTTGCTTTATGCACAATTTTGTTAAATTCTGCGATATGAATTTCGTTTGTATTGCTTAGCACAAAGGTTTTAAATTTTGGTCGCAAGTTGCCAATCATTTCTAGTCTGTTTAGCGGTAAATTTAGCAACATGGCATTCCAAGCTTCCTCTAGCAGCTCATCTGCTACAGAAATATTAAAAAGTGATTTTAATCCATTTCTAAATTCAGCCGAAGTGATTGCCCCCTTTTCATAGTTTTTAAACACCTCATTATTACTATACTCTATAAGCAAATCGGGAGGCAAGCCCGTTATATTGGCAAAGGTGTCTATGGTTTTTTGAGGGTTTAGGTTGAGGATTACTCCACCTAAATCAAAAATAATTGCGGTAATATTATTTGGTAAAAATTTCACTACACTCTTTCTTTGCGAATAGGTGGCAAAGATGTATCATTGCACTCCCAAATTCAAGGTGTTGATAGAAACATTTTGAAGGAGGTTTCGAGACTATCGAAGTAAAATAAATAGGGCCTATAGCTCAGTTGGTTAGAGCACTTGACTCATAATCAAGGGGTCCCTGGTTCGAGCCCAGGTGGGCCCACAATTGCATAACAGTTTCATTTAGTTGAAACTGTTTTTTTTATCTCTAAAAATTCAATTTTATCAACCCACATGGGCTTGCGTCAGTTTAGTAGTTAAAAATACCGCCTACTATTACGTCATTGCAAAGCGTAAGCATTGCAATCTCCAACCTCCACCGAGGTTGATTAGTTACGGCAAATTTCAATCAGCGGATGGAATACACCATAACAGCTTAAAAACTACTGCACTAATTACTACTAATTCACCCGCTGATTTTACCACAATAAAAAAGTTTTACAGGATTACCCCCGCAAAACTTAAGTCCTAATTTAATTTTTATTTGAAATAATCAGTGTGGTTTTTTCTTTGTTTCGTAAAGACACGAGCCAAGGATTACATTATGTAGAACTTAGTCGAACTTATTAGCCGTATAGCATAGAAAATTTAATGTAAAGTAAGAGCCGCAGCTTGATTAAATAAAGTTAGCGACTTATTAAAAGCTTGATTGGTAATGGGGTTCATAATTTTATAATAGGCGTTTCCTCCCCAAATTAATCTTGCTATTTCCGCTTTGCAATAACCGCTAATCAATTGGCTTGAGGCATTATAGTCCTCCTCAGAAATTATAATTGACATTGCCGATGCTACTTTAAGGAGTGAAGCCTTCATGTTAAAAATATCCAGGTCTTTTCCCGTAAATTCTTCCAGTGTTATTGCATATAATTGTTCTTTGTGCTTAATTACATAATCAAGTACAACCGATCGTAAGGCTCCCGCATTTAGGAGGTTAGCATATAAACTTCCGGTGGCTGAGGTATCTAAAGGCACAAATATATCGGGCATAATGCCTCCACCACCATATACGGTTCTTCCTCCTACTGTTTTGTAGGCTAAGGAGTCAATAATATGGATACTATCCGCTGAATAAAACTCACCATTAGTGTACCTGGCACTAAGGTCGTGGGCATATTCTTTATTGCCATTTTTATACGATTTTTGAATACTCCTACCCGAAGGCGTGTAGTAACGAGCAATGGTTAACCGAAGTTCTGAGCCATCGGTTAACGAAATAGGCAACTGCACTAAGCCTTTCCCAAAAGAGCGCCTGCCTACAATAAGTGCCCTGTCATTATCTTGCAATGCTCCGGCCACAATTTCAGAGGCAGAGGCACTATACTCATCTATCAGCACTATTACCGGCTGATTTTCGAAACTCCCCTTTGCAGTGGCTCTAAACTCATCGTCATACTTGCTGGTTTTTCCTTTTTGGCTTACAATAACTGCGTTCTCCTTTATAAACTCGTCTGATATTTTTTCTGCAGCCCTTAAATACCCACCTGAATTACTCTGCAAATCAAATACCAACTGCTCCATCCCATTTGATTTTAATTCGTCAATGGCCTCCGAAATTTCAGTTGCACTCAATGATCCAAAACTTCGTAATTTAATATAGCCTGTTTGCTCATCAATCATATAAAAAGCATCTACCGTAGGCTGATAAATGCTTCCTCTTTTTATTTTAAACGGTATTTCAGTATTAGAACCTGGTCTGTAAATAACGAGATTAACCACACTCCCTTTAGCACCAAGTAGCCTCGTAGTAACACCCCTAGAATCAATATTTATTCCAATAACCGACTCCTCGTTTACCGAAATAATTCGATCTCCAATTTCTATTCCTGCCTTTTGAGATGGCCCTTCTTTAATGGGCAATACTACTATAATGGTATCTTGAATTACATCAAACTCTATCCCAATGCCATCGTAACTACCTCTTAGGCTAGCATTGGCTCTATTAGTTTCCTTACTTGGAATGTAGGATGTATGTGGGTCAAGTTCCTTTAACATCCCTTTAATTCCTTCTTCCACTAAAAAATCAACGCTAATGCTATCTACATAATTATTATCGATGCTTAGCAACACCTCCTTCATTTTTTCAATGGCGGTTCCGGTCTTTTTGGTTTTAATAGGCTTATCTACAAATTGAGCCCCAATAATAACTCCTGCACCTATGGCCAACCCCAGCCAAATAGGAAGTAAAATTTGTTTTGTGGAATTGTTAGTCATTTAATTATTAATATAAACACTAAGACTTTTATTAGCCAGTTGTGTACAAAAAAAGCCACTTTTAGTGGCTTTAAAATTACTCTAAAATTAACAATTATCTTAAATCAATTACTTCCACTCCTTTATGAGCGGCTTCATTAAATACAAAATCGGAATCTTTTAAGTTAACTTTTGAGTTAAAATTAGAAATGGTATAAGAAAACTCACTTCCTTCGTTATCGTACATAATAAACTTGCCCAACATTTTGTCGCTTTGGGCAATTTGCAATCTGATTTTGTAAAATTGAGCTTCTTTATTGGTAGAAATTAAATCAATTACATCGTATTTTTTGCCACTAATCGTAACAGGAGCTAATAAAATATAGGTAAATCCTTTTTTGTAGATAGTATAAATGCTGGAAGGTGTTATGTCTCCAGCCTCAGCACTATGATTATCAATGTTTACCTCATTATCATCTGGTAAATAAGTCCAAACTGTTACCCCATTATTAATCACTTGTTGCCCACCCATTTTTAAGCTGTACATATCATTTTTTACTGCAATACTTCCTTTAAAGGTATCGTTTATTCCATCGGCCTTGTTTATCATAGTATAATCAATGTTAGAAGTAAACGAATGAATGGCTTTGTATTTAGCACTCATTGCGTCTAATATTGATTTTGCATTTTGTGCTGAAGCCATAGATGCCATACACATAATTACAGCTCCAACAATCATTTTCTTTGTCATAATATTAAATTTTACCTTATTCGTAAATCACACAAAAATACACATGTGATTGATTAAAAATCTATTTTTCATTAAGCTCATTCAATAACTGTTCCAAACTGTATTCATCTGGAATTAATACAGACCTTGCCTTGCTTCCTTCAAAAGGTCCCACAATACCTGCTGCTTCTAATTGATCAATTAATCTGCCCGCACGATTATATCCCAATTTGAGCTTACGTTGTACTAAACTGGTACTGCCTTGCTGGTGCATTACAATAACCCTAGCTGCATCATCAAACAACGCATCCCTATCATTTAAATTAACCTCCAGGCTATCTCCAGCCTCCTCTCCCACAAACTCTGGCAGCAAATAAGCTGACTCGTATCCTCTTTGCTCTCCAATAAAATCGCAAATGCTCTCCACTTCGGGTGTATCAACAAAGGCACATTGTAATCGAATGGTATCAGAGCCTTGCGAAAAAAGCATATCGCCCATGCCCACCAATTGGTCAGCTCCACCTGCATCTAAAATGGTGCGAGAATCAATTTTAGAAGTAACCCTAAAACTTAAGCGAGCCGGAAAGTTAGCCTTTATTGTACCTGTAATTACATTTACTGAAGGCCTTTGAGTAGCTACCACCAGGTGAATGCCAATGGCCCTGGCTAATTGAGCCAGTCGTGCAATTGGGGTTTCCACTTCCTTGCCGGCCGTCATCATTAAATCTGCCAGTTCGTCTATTACCAATACAATATAAGGTAAAAATCGATGCCCCTTTTCAGGGTTAAGCCTGCGTTTAATAAATTTAACGTTATACTCTTTTATATTTCGAGTACCTGCCTCTTTTAGTAAATCATAACGGGCATCCATTTCTATGGTAAGCGAATTTAAGGTATGAATCACCTGCTTGGTATCAGTAATAATAGCATCCTCTTTATCGGGCAATTTGGCTAAAAAATGCCTTTCGAGCTTATTAAATAAGCTAAGTTCCACTTTTTTAGGATCGACCAAAACGAGTTTAAGTTGAGAAGGATGTTTTTTATAAATGAGCGAGGTAAGCAGTACATTTAAGCCAACCGATTTGCCCTGCCCTGTGGCACCTGCCATTAAAATATGAGGCATTTTAGCCAAATCTACCATAAACACCTCATTAGAGATAGTTTTACCCAGTACTACGGGTAATTCGGCATCACTCTTCATAAATTTTTCGGTACCAAGCACACCCTTAATATCTACCATTTCACGGTTTTTGTTAGGCACTTCAATACCAATAGTGCCTTTGCCAGGAATGGGAGCTATAATTCGGATACCCAAAGCTGATAAACTTAAGGCAATATCATCTTCTAAATTCTTAATTTTAGAGATTTTAATGCCTGCATCTGGTACAATTTCGTACAGGGTAACTGTTGGGCCAATGGTAGCTCTAATGCTCGTAATACCAATATTAAAATTGGTAAGGGTGGTAACAATTTTATCTTTATTCTGCTGGAGCTCATCTGAGCTTACTTTTACCCTAGCATTGCCATAATCGTTCAATAAATCTAGTGTCGGATATTGATATGTTCCTAAATCTAAGGTTGGGTCATAATTTTCAACTTCGTCTGCTTTTTCTTCTTTTACCTCTTCTTTTACTACAAACTCTGGCTCGGCATTTTCAGTTTCCGTAGTAGTTGAGTCAGGAGATTGAACTTCTAACTCAATGGCTGGAGGCTCCTTAATTGAAGGAATGGGTTCCTCAATAGGTTCGGCATCAAGCAACTCATCCGAAGAGGTTAAGTCATCTGGCAATAATTCATCATCAGTTCCATCAAATTGCACGTGTGCATCTACCTCAAAACCTTCTTTTTTAATGCCTTCAATGCCTTCATCAATAGAGCTTTCGGCCTCCTGTACTTTTTCTTTTACTTTAGATTTAAACCCTATAATGGAAGTAATATTAAAGAAGAACATACCGAATACAACCAACGAAAAGAGCAAGAGCAATAAGCTACCCCACCCTATAAGGCTATTAACAATTACGGCAAGGTTATAGCCAATGCCTCCACTTAAAAAATTTAAAACTGTTACATCATTGTTTCGTAAAACAACATCGCCTAGAAAAAGGCTAATCCAAATAAGAAAAAAGAATACAAATATGGTAGCAGACGAAAGGCTTACCAGGCTACGGTAAAAAACTATGCGGTAACCATATAAAAAGAAAAGAAACGGTAACAGAAAGGAGGCTAAGCCAAACCACTCAAAAATAAAATAATGTGCACTGAGAGCGCCATACAGTTTCATCCAGTTTTCTACTTCTAAACCTGATTGCAATACACCCAATTCTTGCACAGCATCAATTACACTTTGATCGGACGTGCCCGTAAAAAGGTACGAAATAAAGGACACTAGCAAAAACAAGGAAAAAGCCAAAAGGAAAAAACCCGCAGTTAGCTGTAGCCTGCGATCTTGCAAAAATTTAAAATTAAATTTAAAACCTGCCTTTTTTTCACCTTTCGGTTTATTTTTAAAATTTTTAGACTTATACGTATTTTGAGCCATGTAGCTTAATTGGAAATATATTAGTTAAAGTTTTTGAGCTTAACTAGTGTCTGTCCATAAAGTCCGCTACCTTCGTTATGCTTGTTAAAAAAATACTCGGCTACGCCTGATTACCCCTGTAATTCCGATAGCTATCGGAACCGCTTTTTTGGGCTTCGCAAGCCTTGATAGCGAACTTTTTGAACCAGACACCGAGTTTATAGCTCAGGCTTGACTTTATGGACAGACACTAACTACAAATAAAGTGGTTTATACATACTAAGCCAAAGAAATTACTCCGTCATTATGATTTTAACAACTCCTGATTGATTTGTTTAATAAAAGAAGGTCCATTATAAATAAAGCCTGTAAATACTTGAATTAAATCTGCGCCAGCGGCTAGTTTATCCATTGCATCTTGCGGGGTCATAATGCCCCCTGCACCAATAATAACTATATCAGGCCCAAGTTTTGCCCTTAATAACCTAATAATTTGTGTAGCCTGCTTTGTTAAAGGAGCTCCGCTAATGCCTCCATTCCCTAGTTTTACAGCTTCTTCTTTGGTATTGGCAAGCTCATTGCGACTAATGGTGGTATTAGTTGCTACTACGCCTGCTAATTTGGTTGATTTTACAATTTCAACAATGTCATCAATTTGGGCTTCGGATAAATCCGGGGCTATTTTTAATAAAATAGGCTTGGGTTTCTTTTTTAAACCATTAGCCGATTGTAAGCTTTCTAAAAGATTGGTTAGTGGTTTCTTATCTTGCAAAGCTCTTAAATTGGGGGTGTTAGGTGAACTAACATTAACTACAAAATAATCGACTACATTAAAGAGTGCTTCGAACGCATGAAGATAATCGTGTGCGGCATCTTCATTAGGAGTAACCTTATTTTTACCAATGTTTCCACCAATAATCAGGTTTGTTTTTCTAGCTCTTAATCTTTGTACTGCATTTTGCACTCCCCCATTATTAAATCCCATACGATTTAAAAGTGCCTTATCCTCTTTTAACCTAAATAGCCTTGGTTGCGGGTTGCCTGCTTGTGCGTTGGGTGTGAGCGTACCAATTTCGATAAATCCAAATCCAAGATGGCTGAGTTCATCCACATACTTTGCCTCTTTATCAAAGCCTGCGGCTAAGCCCACAGGGTTTTCAAAGGTTAGACCCATCACTTCTTTTTTAAGCGTAATACCAGTACGTTTATACATTAGTTTGTACATAAATTTGGCGCCAGGAATCACTACCGAGATACGGAGCAATAACATAGATAAATTATGTGCTTTTTCTGCGCTAAAAAGAAAAAAGAAAGGGCGGATTAGAAGCTTGTACACGTTGAGGTAATTGATAAGTAATTCTCCTGCAAAGGTCGCAAAGAATTATACAAAGAGGGCGAGAAAAGAAACCATTATTAACGCTATTTATTGAGATTTTTTTTAGTGTTACTTTGAGACTTAGGGTCTTGGTGGCATTATTTTAGTTACCTGAGGAGTTACCATTTTTTTAAATCTCTCTAAATAATACCCGTTAACTTCTTGGGTGAAAATCTTGGATTATCTGCTGCAAATACGCACGATCGAGGTGGGTGTAAATTTCGGTGGTGGTAATGGATTCGTGTCCCAGCATTTCTTGCACAGCCCTAAGATCTGCCCCCCCTTCGATTAAATGAGTAGCAAAAGAATGCCGAAACGTATGTGGGCTAATATTTTTGTTGATGCCTGCCACTCTTGCTAAATTCTTAATAATAGTAAAAATCATCACCCTACTCAGCATTGCTCCTCTACGATTTAAAAACAAAAAATCTTCGTTGCCGGGCTTAATGTTAATCTGTACCCTGCTTTCATTTTGGTAAATATCAATATACTTAATGGCTTCTTTTCCAATAGGCACCAGCCGCTCCTTGTCACCTTTGCCAATTACACGTATATAGCCTGCTTCGGTATATAAATTACTAATTCTAAGGCTGATAAGTTCTGATACCCGTAAACCACAGCTATACAATGTTTCGAGGATAGCTCTATTGCGAGCACCCTCGGGCTTGGAATGATCAATGGCTTGTAATAGCTTATCAATTTCGTGCAAGTCTAAGGTATCGGGCAGTTTCCGCCCAAGCCGAGGGGCTTCAATCAATTGAGTGGGATCTATTTTTATGTCTCCTTCAAAAAGCAAGTATTTATAAAACGCCTTAATGCCACTAATAATTCTTGCTTGGCTAAAAGCAGACATCCCTAGTTCACTTATTAATTGAATAAAATCAGTTATGTTTTCCTGCGTAATATCACTGGGCAGGATGGCAGTTTCTCCTTGTTCGGCAAATTGCTGTAATTTTCTAATGTCGCACACATAGGCTTCAATAGAATTTTCTGCCAAAGCACGCTCTAATTTTAAATAATGCTTAAATTGTGTAATTAATAAATCCCAAGTCATTTTAGGAGGTTGCTCTGCTTCTTTGTTTACTTGTTTATTCGTTTATTTGTTGAGATAAATAAAAAACAAGCGGTCTCAACAAATAAACGAATAAACTATCTGAAAAATGCATATCGCTATCATAAACGGACCAAATCTTAATTTGTTAGGCACAAGAGAGCCTGAGGTGTATGGCTCACAAACATTTGAGGAGTATTTTAAGGAGCTGCAACACAAGTACCCTGCTATTAAGTTTAGCTATTTTCAATCTAATATAGAGGGCGAACTAATAAGCGAAGTTCAAAAAATGGGGGTAGAAAGCGATGGAGTTTTACTAAATGCTGCGGCTTTTACACATACTTCTATTGGTTTAGGCGATGCCATTTCGGCCATTAAAACCCCAGTAGTTGAAATACATATTTCTAATATTTATGCCCGCGAAGAATACAGACACCATAGCTACTTAACAGGTAAATGTGTAGGTGTAATTTCGGGTTTAGGGCTTAAAGGTTATGAACTGGGCGTTGAGTATTTGAAATGTGAAATGTAAAAATTGAGGTTAATCTTGTTTTCTCATTTCAAATTTCGTCTTTCACATTTATATATTGTTAGTTTTGCAAAAAAATAGTAGCGATGCAGTTCGATTTTAAACAAATACTTTCGGTAACCCTTATTCTTTTTTCAGTAATTGATATTATTGGTTCTGCACCTGTTGTGATTGATTTGCGAAAAAAAGCAGGCAAAATACACGCTGCTAAAGCCACCATTGTAGCAGGTGTTTTAATGGTTCTATTCCTTTTTCTTGGCCAATCAATTTTAGAATTATTTGGGCTTAATATAGAATCATTTGCGATAGCTGGTGGTATTATTATGTTTATCATTGCTATTGAAATGATATTGGGTGTAAAGTTATTTAGGTATAATCCTGATGAAATAGATGGTGCCTCTATTGTACCTGTTGCTTTTCCACTAATTGCTGGAGCAGGTACATTAACAACCATATTAACCTTACGAGTTGAGTTTGCCACCGAAAATATTATAGCAGGAATTGTTATCAATTTAGTTATTGTATATATTGTACTTAAAACTTCGGGTTGGTTAGAAAAGAAAATTGGCCCATCTGGTTTTGGAATTTTAAGACGCGTTTTCGGAATTATTTTACTTTCAATTGCGGTTAAACTAATTTTAACCAATTTACAAACTATATGATAGCCTTGTACACTGATGGTGCGGCCAAAGGTAACCCTGGCAATGGTGGCTATGGGGCAGTGCTGCTATTTGGTAAACATCGTAAAGAGCTAAGCCAAGGTTTTAGAATGACCACCAATAATCGGATGGAGCTTTTAGCGGTAATTGCGGGTTTAGAAGCGTTAAATACCAACAAACACCCCATTACTATTTACTCCGACTCTAAATATGTAGTAGATGCCATTAATAAAGGATGGCTGCGTAGCTGGGTAAAAAAAGGCTATAAGGGTAAAAAAAATATAGATCTATGGAAACGTTTTTGGGAGCTTCAAAAAAAGTTTAAACTAAGTTTTGTATGGGTTAAAGGCCATGCTGGCAATATTGAAAACGAACGATGCGATGAATTGGCTGTAGAGGCAGCTAAAGGGCCAAATTTATTAGTTGATGAAGGGTTTGAAGCCACCAAGAATTAGTTAATGCCCTGAGTTCTGCCACCAAATTATAAATTGGGTGTTAACACACACGACTCTGTGAAATCAAACCCAAAACCTTCACTTAGCTCTGCCAAAATGGGCTCGTACAATTCTTTTATAATCGGAATTAGTACACCTCGGGCTTCTATCTTATCTTCTAAAATTAATTTGGTAGCTATACCCAACGGAAGCCCAACCGTTTTAGACATAGCCGTGTGAGTGGCATTTTCACCAATGGTTACAATGGAAGAATGAATTTCCGTTTCACGATTATTATTGCTTTTATCTATATAGTTAAATTTATGCCACATCACAATCATATCCCTGTCTTGTGAATTTAAAGTCCATTTTTTACGCAATATAGCTTCTAAAATTTGAGCAGGTGTGCCTTCTTTAATACCCACCAACTCATCGCTAAAAATACCCGCCCATTTAAGCTTATACATAATATCGCCATGAATATCTAAATTTAGATAATGAGCCAATTTAAGTTCTACAGAATCGTGGGGGTTATAAGATAAAAAGGAATTGATAAATTGACGATGCGTCATTATTTCTACGTCTTCCATTTGGTAGCTATCGTCCGTAGCGCCCAGTTGCACAAAAATATTCCAAGCCATACTATACCCAGGTCTTCTAAATGTACCTCGGTATAATGTTTTTATACCTCGCAAATTATACACATCTAAGTATTGTAATGAGTCGCGATTGGCATAGCCTTCAAACTCGCCATATTTAGGAATGTGCACAATTTCTGTGCGCCTAAACAACCGGTGGTAAGGAATAAATTTATAACGCCCCTCTTGAATAAATTTCACTACGCCTTGCCCGGCAAGTACTACATTGCGTGGATTCCACGTAAATTTATATTTCCATGGGTTATCATCATCGGTTGGTGCTAAAAGCCCCCCAGTAAACGACTCAAAACCTATCAATTCATTGTCTTTATTTCTAATCCTATCAATCACTTGCATCGCACTCATATGGTCGATACCGGGGTCGAGCCCACATTCATTTAAAAACACAAGCCCCTTCTTTTTAGCTTCTTTATCTAATGCTCGCATTTCATCGTTTACATACGAGGCCGTAACCAAATGCTTCGATAATTTTAAGCAGGCATTTGCCACCACTATATGAAAACGTGCAGGCAACATACTAATCACCAAATCCACTTTAGCCACTTCTTCTTCAAGCTGTTCTTGGTTGGTTGCATCAAATGCAAACCCTCTGGCTTTTCCTTGTCCTTTTTTATTGGCTATTTCTTCGTTCACATCACCAATGGCTATTTGCCAACCTCGTGAGCTACTTAAATCGAGTAAATACTGTATGAGTGTGGAAGCTGACTGGCCTGCACCTAAGAGCAATATATTTTTCATTTATCTGTTCTAAATTAAAACCCAAAGTAAGGTGTATAAATATTGTTCTCAAAAGGTTTTAATCGATTATTATTGTTATCATTATTGTTATTAAGCGCAAAAAAAATGAAAATTAACAAAAGCTTTGAAACTCAGTTAGATGCCTTAGATAAAGATGAGCAAGCTGTAATAAAAACCGCTTTGCTTGCTCTAGAAAATTCGTACGCACCATACTCTCACTTTAAAGTGGGTGCCTCATTGCTTTTAGAAAACGATGAAACCGTCCTTGGAAGTAACCAGGAAAATGCGGCCTACCCATCGGGTTTATGTGCCGAACGCACAGCACTATTCAGCTATGGTTCTTCAGGAATCAAATCCCCCATAAAAATAATGGCCATTATTGCCTTTGATAAAGATCAAAAACAATCGGATACCTGTTCTCCTTGTGGAGCCTGTCGTCAGGTTATGTTCGAGTACGAACAAATTCAAAAGAAGCCCTATAAAGTAATTTTTTGTTACGATGGCCATATCGAAATATTAAATAGCAGTGCCGAGTTATTGCCTTATGCTTTTCATTTTTGATGGAGGGCAATTATCAATATCTACCTTTTAAAGCACAAGGTAGATATGCTATTTTGGGTAGCCTTTCTTCAGACACCTCTAAAGTTCTTTTTGTTTTTCATGGGCAAGGGCAACTAGCCCGTTATTTTATTCAAAAGTTTAAATCGCTTGTAAGCCAAGGATATACCATTATTGCGCCCGAGGGATTACATCATTATTATTTGCAAGGCTTTTCGGGTAGAGTTGGCGCAAGTTGGATGACTTCTGAAAACCGATTGGTTGCTATCGCAAATTATATTAGCTTTTTAGATAGAGCCTATCAAGATGTGAAAAGAAAGGCTTCTCCATCGGTTAAACTACACCTTTTAGGCTTTTCGCAAGGTGCTGCTACGGCAAGCAGATGGATTGAACAAAGCAAATTTGATTTTGAGCAGCTTATACTTTGGGGTGGAGCATTGCCACCCGACCTAAACAAAGAGAAGATTTTGGGTAGAATGAAAAACAATAAACTGATACAGGTAATTGGTAAAAAAGACCCTTATATGAATGCTGATAAAATAAATGAATTAAAAGGTCTTGTGAATAATTATCAACTTTCTGCGGATTATAGAATGCACGAGGGTGGGCACGATATTGAAGCAACTGTGTTGAAAGAATTATTTTGAGTTGATTCTGTCCCGTCCTGAAAAATGTTGACTAAACAAATTACTTAATACGATTAATCACCGTAGCAGAAGCTTGGGCTGTAGGCAACACAATTACATCGCTAATATTTACATGGGCTGGGCGAGATACCATAAATAAGGCCACTTCGGCAATATCATTGGCATAAAGCGGCTCTATACCTGTATAGGTTGCATCTGCTTTTTGCATATCTCCTTTAAACCGAACTGATGAAAAGCCTGTATTAACTAGCCCCGGACTAATTTGGCTCACTCTAATACCATAGGGGTTTAGGTCTAATCGCATGCCATTATTAATGGCATCAACTGCGTGTTTCGATGCACAATATACATTGCCTTTGGGGTACACTTCTTTGCCTGCAATAGACCCTATATTTATTATTTGCCCCGATTTTCTTGCAGTCATTTGGGCAATAATGGGCTTGCTCACATAAAGTAGCCCTTTTACATTTCCATCAATCATAGCATCCCAATCGTCCATACTACCTTCATCAATTGGCGTCATGCCATGCGCATTACCTGCATTATTCACTAGTATGTCAATGGTATGTTTATTTACTATCTCGGCCATTACCGAGGCAACTTCTTTTCTATTACGCACATCAAAATAATAGGCAGCAACATCTACGTGACTTGCTAATTCTTTTTTGATGGGCTCCAACCTTTCTTTGCTTCTACCACATAAAACAAGGTGATAACCATTGGCGGCAAATAGCTTTGCGATGGCCTCCCCAATACCCGATGAAGCTCCGGTAATTAATGCTGTGCTCATTATTGAAAATGGAAATAGATACTTACTGTTTTGTTTCTAAGATCACTAATACCGGCTGTAAAATCATTATTACTACCCACAACATCTACCAGACCAAAAGCAAACCTTATTTCAGGCGAAAACTTAAATAAAGGATAATATAAATCGAATCCGAAACCAATTTCGGCCATAAAATTAACGTTTTCTAATTGTAAAAGGCTCTGATCCTCTGCCAACTCAGTTTTGCCAGCTGCTTCAATCGAAGGGGTAATACCGCCTATTATGTACATTCTAATATTATCTCTTCGCTGAGATTTATATTTTAAAAGGATTGGAAAATCTACTCCAACACTTTCAATGGTTTCGGTGGAGGAAGCCCTACCCACATAATTATACTGTAAGTTATACTCAGAAAAAGTAACTTTAGGGGTAATTCTGGCATCAAAAAATGGTGTGAGCCTAAAGTTAACAATAAAGCCTAAGGAGAACCCCGGTCTTTTTAAGGGTATAATAGAATGCACACTGTCCATAGCGGGGGTAGTAAAATAGTCTGAGTATTTTAAGCGCAATGAGGCTGTATGAAAACCAAATGAAAACCCATAAGTTACCAAACGCCTTTCATCATAACGTGGGTTATTTACTTCACCACCCGATGATTTTATTTGCGCCATTATTGTAAATGGTGCTAAAGCTAAGAGTAATATGGTTATTTGCTTCCCCAATAAATTGAACTTATCCCTAAAGTTAATGGAATTGATTTAGTTTCGGTGAATCCCACTTCATTCATTATTTCTAAAAACTTAGCACCATACGGAAAAGCCGAAACGGACTCTGGCAAATAGGTATAAGCTGATTGATCTTTAGAAACCAACTTGCCAATAGTTGGCAATATGGCTTTAAAATAAAAATTATAAATCTGTTTAACAGGAAACTTGCCAGGCTTAGAAAATTCAATAATCACAACGTGACCCCCTGGTTTCATTACTCTAAACATTTCTGATAATCCTAGTTTCAAGTTTTCGTAGTTACGTACACCAAAAGCAACGGTTACAGCATCAAAAAAATTGTCTTTAAAAGCCAAATTCTCCGAATCTCCCAACTGCATTTCAATTACATTATCAAGTTTTTTGGCTTTTATCTTCTTTCTACCTACTTCGAGCATCCCTTCTGAAATATCAACGCCAAAAATCTTGGTAGGTTTCAATCGCGATGATTCAATGGCAAAATCGCCCGTGCCTGTGGCAATATCTAAAATAATTTTAGGCGCAAAGGGTTTTAACATACGAACCGCCTTTTTACGCCATAATATATCTATACCCATGCTAAGTACATGGTTAAGCAAATCGTAGCGTTTGCTAATGTTATTAAACATTTCGGCAACCTGCTCTTTTTTGCCCTGCTCTTTATCTTTATAGGGAACTACCTCCATTCAAGCTTTTGATTTAGCACCCAAAATTGACACAAAGTTTTAGGATTAAAAAGAAAGGAGGTTATTTAATAAATCTAAACTCTACGCGCCTATTTAATTCGCGGCCTTCTTTTTCTTGATCGTTGGTTGCAAGCGGTTTATCCGAGCCAAATCCTTTTATACTAATACGACCCGCATCTATACCTGCCTTAACCATGGCAGATTTTACTTTGTCTGCTCTATTAATAGAAAGTGATTTATTATACTTTTCAATGCCAATATAATCTGAATGGCCATAAAGTTCTAACATTATGGAAGGATTTTGCTTCATTAACTCAATGGCTTTTTCGATGTAGGGAGCATCTTTTTTATGATAATAAGAACTACCAAAATCAAAATACACATTCCTCACTTTATCGCCAGATGCTTTACGAGCAATTGGTTTAGGAATATCAATTACAGGAGCATCTTTTTTGGCTTTTAGCAAGGTAACCCGCTGCTCAAAGTTTATTGGTTCGCTACCTGCACCAGGATAATTAACGGTTATTAATTGTGCTTCATACCCTGTTTGGGTTACATTTAACACATATTCATTTTCTTTTTCTTCGGTAGATGTAAAACTATATACGCCTGTACTTAATTTATTTGCACCAAGCCCTCCACTCCCTAGCACCCCTCGCAAACTAACTACTGCATCCATTAATCCATCTGTATTAAAAATCGACACTTTTAAAGTAACAGGTGCTAACTCTACAGAAGCCACCACGGCAACAGGAGTTGCATTCGGGTCATCGTGCTTCATTTCATCTGGCACTTTTAGCATATATAAATCTGTATAGCCTAACCCATCTTCTTTTACCGAAGCATAATAAGCGCGCTTACCATCTTTAGAGGGCGTAAAATAAATATCATCGTCAGGGGTGTTGATAGGGTAGCCCATATTAGTAGGTGTGTTCCACACAGCGCTTGCGCTATCATACTCAACCCTATAAATATCATATCCACCCATACCATTTCCACCTCTGCTACTGAAATATAGCGTTTTACCATCAAATCCTATAAATGGCCCATCTTCATCAAACGGAGTATTGATAGGAGCCCCAATATTAGTTGCTTTTTGCCAACCCCCTTTTGCATTTCGGTGCGAAACCCAAATATCAATTCCTCCTTCACCCCCTGGCCTGTCACTGGCAAAAAATATGGTGTTCCCATCAGGAGATAAGCTAACAGAAGTTTCAGAAAATTCGGTATTAATATGCCTATCTAAAGGCTCTGGATACGACCATTCTCCATTCTCATCCATGGTAGAAAGGTAAATATCTCCATTATTCTCATCCTTATAGATGTACAAATCTTTCCCATCTTTAGATAAGCCAACGTTAGAATCGTGGTACATGGTATTAACCACATTGCCAATATTGTCTGGGTAATCCCATACTCCGTTTACTTTTTTGCTCACAAAAATATCCTCAAAAGGGATGTTATCATCAGATACATCTTCGTTTAAATTTTGCTCCTTTCTACGTGATGTAAAAATCATAATGTTTTCATCGGCATCAACTACAGGTGCATAATCGTAATATTTAGAGTTTATATCAGCTCCTAAGTTTACAATTTCAACGTCCTCCGGAAACTCCATCAAAATTTTACCTTGCTCGCACTCAAATATTTTACGCCTAACAATTAAACCGTCCACCATATCGCTCCCTAAATAATCAGGGTTGGCAGCTAATTTATCTAAATAGCGATCGTAATACTGAGTGGCTTCATCAAATTTATAGCCATAATGCAAACTCTGAGCTACTTTATATAAAAGGTCGAATGTATATTCAGGGTCTTTCTCATATACTTTCATAAAATACTCTTCTGCAGCACCTTTGGTTACCGATTCTAGCATTGATATACCCGACATATAGCTGGCTCTTATATTATTAGGGTCTAACAAAGCTGCATTTACATAAATATCTCTTATGTCATCATACGCTTTTGTTTCGCGGTATAATTGGTCTGCAAGCTCTACATACTGCTGCGCAATTTCTTCATTAGACTCATCTTGAGCCAGCGAAGGGAGCACGGCCGTCACTAAAAATGAGGCGAATAAATACCTGATAACTTGTGTTTTAAATTGCATGCTTAAAGCATTAGGTTAGTTAGTAAAAATCTAAGATAATAAATTGATTCTAACATGTTGAATAATATGGTGTGTTTTTCTTACCAATGTTAAAATGATGGATATTCAAAGAATCCAATTAAACTTGCAGTCTCAAAGCAAAACCCATGAAAATTAAGACGGCTGAGTTTGTAATTAGCAATACGGAAGTAACAAAATGCCCTGCTACAACCATACCTGAATTTGCTTTTATTGGTCGATCAAATGTAGGCAAATCATCGTTAATTAACATGCTTACCAACCGCAAAAAAATGGCAAAAACATCTGGCAGACCCGGCAAAACGCAGTTAATCAATCATTTTATTGTAAATAACGAATGGCATTTGGTGGATTTACCGGGCTACGGCTGGGCACGTGTTAGCAAAACAGACCGGGGTAAATTTGGCGATATTATTGCCAGTTACTTACTGGATAGAGAACCTTTGGTTTGCACATTTATTTTAATCGACATTCGATTAAAACCTCAACCCATAGATTTGGAATTTATTAATTGGATGGGTGAAAATAATTTACCTTTTGCCCTTGTTTTTACTAAAGCCGACAAAATTTCTAAAAATAAAGTAGAGTCGCACCGGGCTGCTTTTAATCGTGCACTTAAAGCCGATTGGGCAGAGTTGCCTGTTTCTTTTATTACCTCATCGCTTGCCAAGCAAGGGCAAGAGGGTGTGTTGGATTATATTGAGGATGTGATTAATAGTTTAGAATAAACGAGACAAAAAGACTGTTAGATGTTAGACAAGAGATTTTAGACGTTGGGAAACACACTATTGCTTCCAGTCTTTTGTTTTACGTCTTATATCTATTTACCAGCACTAAACAGTTTCTGCTTTTCGTCTTTAGAAAGGCTCTCGTAGCCATGCTGCGAAATCTTATCTAAAATAGCATCAATTTCTTCTTGCGAAACATTGGTAGATGAAGAAGAAGTATTTTTTGCAGCAGTTCTACCCGATTTGCTTGAAGTTTTTTGGGAGGCTGATTTTTTATACGAAACATGCACTTTGGGCTGGCGCACAAAAAAACTTTTAATAAAGGCAATAAACCAATGCACAGGCTTGCCAAAATCTGCCCCCCCTTGTAGTTGCTTTATAAAAATAAAGCCAATGGCTGCTCCGCCTAAATGAGCAAGGTTTCCTCCTGCATTAACACCTGTGGTATTTACTAATGAAATAAACACATACACTAGCGCAATGTACTTAATTCGAACAGGCCCCAAAAACATAAGGTGCATGGTATAATTAGGCATTAGTGTAGCCGCTCCAACCACTACTGCATACACCCCCCCTGATGCCCCAAGCATAATAGAAGTATCTACATTATTAGTAAAAGGAGGAATAAGGTTATACATAAATAAATAAAGCATTCCGCCAGAAATACCTCCCAACACGTACAAACTAACTACTTTACCTCCGCCTAAAAATTCTTTAATAATTAGCCCAAACCAATACAAAAAAAGCATATTAAAAAGGATATGCATAAAACCCGCATGCATAAAAAAGTAGGTAATAAGAGACCAAGGTTGGGTTATAAATGAGTTAAACGAAGCTGGTAATAGAAAATAACTTTCGATGGTATGATATAGAGGGGTGGCTTGCAAAAAAAACAATAAAACATGTAGCAAACTAAATACCACAAAAACAGCCACATTAATAAATATGAGTTGCATCAAGCCATTATCAGGCCGTTTAAACGCATTTTTAAACTCCTCCATAATGCCTGTTCCAAAGCTTCTCCCGTATGATGATCGTCCGTATTGCATATTAATAGAAGTTATTTCGTTGTCGGCTCCACAATTTAATCATTATAAAAGCAAAAACCATTCCTCCTAAATGTGCTAAATGTGCTACGTTATCGCCCGACCTATGCCCAAACTCTGAATAAATTGCCATACCCCCTAATATAACCACTAAATATTTAGCTTTAATAGGTATTGGAGGAAACAGCAGCATTAGTTGTGTGTTAGGAAACAGCATACCAAAAGCCATTAAAATGCCATAAATAGCACCCGAGGCACCCACCATAGGCACATTTATCTCATGGCTATAGATATCGTTCAGGTAACTAATGCTTTGCGCTTGGGCTGTTTTGTCATGCTCATTTTTGTTAAAATACTGGATAAAATCATACACTTGGTCATAATATTGAGGCGAATATTTAGACACAAATACAGCAAAATCATCGGGATTAGGATTCATTGCATACGCTTCCATTTTATTCTTCATAGGAATGGTTTGCGAATACTTTACTCCTTCATAAAACAAACCAGCTCCAATACCAGTAATTAAGTAAAAGGTTAAAAACTTTTTTGGCCCCCAAAACTGCTCTAATAATGGTCCTAAAAACATTAACCCCATCATATTAAACAAAATATGCATAAATCCGCCATGTGCAAACATGTAGGTAAATAATTGGTATGGGTAAAAATTAGGGGACTCTAAATGCCAAAGACCCAAAAACAAATTAATGTTTTTCATCCCTAGCAAGGAAGGAATAAAATACGCTGCCACCGTAATGATGAGCAGGTTTTTAACCATGGGTGTTAATCGTTGAAACATATTTTCAGTTAAAAAAAGTCTTTAATTCGGTTTAAATCTAACACAAAATAGGTCGATCTGCCATCGGGTGCAAAATTGGGCACTTCGCAACCAAACAACTCATCAATCATCGCATTTATTTCTTCTTGCTGCAATACTTGCCCTGCCTTTATACACGAGCGTTTAGCCAACGACCTGCTTAAGTTCTCTTTAGTACTAATTGTTAAACTCGATTTATTTAGTTTAAATTGGTCAATTAACCCTTCAAATGCCGTTTTTTCCTGCCCAGCCGCTATGGCTACTGGTGCGCCATTAATAACCAATGCCGTTTGTCCAAAAGGTTCAAAAGCAAACCCCAGGGCGGCAAGTTCTTTTTGCATATCCAATACGAGTGCATGGTCGGCAGGGTTTAACTCAACAGTTATAGGAAACAATAATTGTTGCGTTTGCCCTTGGGCGCCTTGCAAAAGGGATTGGTATTTTTCAAATAAAATACGCTCGTGGGCTGCCTCTTGGTCAATTAATAATACGCCCGATTTTATTTGCGAAAATATATATTGATTATGTAATTGAAACTTTAGCCCTTCAGAGCTTTTAATATTTTCATCCTTGTTATTTAAGGCACTTTCAATCGTAACGGTATTGGGTTGATCTGTGGTAAAATTTAGTTTCGATTGTTCAATTTGGCTTGTGTATAAGCTCTCCCAATTTTTTAAATTAGGATCTTTTTCAATATTTCTAAACTGCGTGTAATCAGTGTTTTTAGCCCCGGACTGCCCTATATCCATGGGTTGTAGTTGCGCAAAATTTACATTAGAGTCAAAATCAATGGCAGTCCCAAAATTATGGGTGCTAAGTGCTTGCCTAATGGCTGCTAGTACTACTCCATACACGGTACGTTCATCGTCAAATTTAATCTCTGTTTTAGTAGGGTGTACGTTTACGTCTATTCGGGCAGGATCCATTTCGATAAACAATACATAAAATGGATGTGTATCTTGTTGAAGCAAGCCCTGATAGGCATGCAAAATGGCATGGTGCAAATAAGGGCTTTTAATAAACCTATTATTGACAAAAAAGAACTGCTCTCCTCTCGATTTTTTAGCAAATTCGGGTTTGCCAATATAGCCTTTAATGTTAATGGAGTCTGTTTCTTCGGAGCAAGTAGCTAACTGCTCTTTATAGTTTTTTCCAAACAGGCCTACAATCCGCTGGCTTAATTTGCCATTGGCCAAATTATAGGTTTCTAAATCATTTTGGTAAAACTCAAACTCAATTTGAGGATTAGCCAAGGCTATTCGCTGAAATTCATCAACCAAATGCCTAGTTTCTACCCCGTTTGATTTTAGAAAATTTCTACGCGCAGGAATGTTATAGAATAAATTTCGCACACTAATGCTCGTGCCTTTGGCACAAGAAACAGGCTGTTGGGCAATAATTTCAGAACCGGCTACTTCAATAGAAGTGCCTAGTTCTTGCTCGGCCATTTTTGTTTTAATTTCAAATTGCGAAACAGCAGCCATCGAAGCAATGGCTTCGCCCCGAAAACCCATAGTGGTTAAGGCAAATAAATCTTCGGCCTTTCGAATTTTAGAAGTAGCATGCCGCTCCAAGCTCATGCGAGCATCCGTTTCGTTCATACCACTGCCGTTATCAATTACCTGTATAAGCGATTTGCCAGCCTCTTTAATAATTACTTTAATATGGGTTGCTCCTGCATCAACTGCATTTTCGAGCAATTCTTTTAGTGCAGAGGAAGGCCTTTGCACTACTTCGCCCGCAGCAATTTGATTTGCAATTGCCTCAGGCAATAATTGAATTATACTAGACATAGAGTCTATGATTGCTTCATTTTTTTTACCATAATAAACGCTACCAAAATGCCAATAGTAATGTAAAGTGCAATTGGGCCATAAAACATATAGCCGGTAGTACCTCCAAATAATAAAATTACGATTAACAATCGTAAGATACTCCCATCGTCTTTTTTTGCACCTGTTCTTTTAAAAGAAGAAGAAATTCGGGTACCGGGCACATAGGTTCCTTTCTTTTTTTCAGCATTTATTTCAGCAATAATTAATCGCTCTCTATTTTCCACATCTTCCTTAACAGGGTCGTAATGCCTAGGCTTGATGTAAAACCGTTGATGGTTTGGGATTCGAATTAAAGAAGGTATCTTCATAATTATTGAAATTGTAGCACTTGGTGTATGTTCAGAAACAGACACTAAAAATGAGTACCTGATAGATTATACAAATTTAAAGGTTTATTTTGTTTTTCAATACGTAATTCAGTACCTAGATTTTAATGAGATTAATATTTTTTTATTCCTGTTTCTCCATTTTTTTGCTTTTGCCTATGGCAAGCACCGCAAGCCGTTGGTCTAATGCACCCAATAAAGAGCCCATTAATTTGGCAAATCAGCTAGCAGAGTTACTTTGGTTTTCAGATGCTCTCACTAACGAAAACAATATAAATCTTGTTGCTACCAGTTATGAAACGCTTAATACACAGGTTAACAAAAAAAGTTTTTATACTATTTTAAATATTAACCAAGGCGTACCTGAGAACGAACAAACTGGCATCCCTTTCCCTTCTTTCGCTATACGAAAAAAAAGCACAAACGAAGCTCTTCAGTTTGCAGCCAAAATGTATAATGTTGATTTTGTGATTGATGTAGCACCCACTGCAAACATGGCGTTTTATGGCGTTTCATTTGGAGATAAAGCACCCACACTAACCCCCTATTTTAAAAAAGACAGCCTATTAATTGCGCTACAAAAATACGATCAGGTTTGGTGGTTATCGAGCAAAGAAAATGCCATTAGCACCATTACAGGAGGAAAAAAGGTTAATAAAAAAGTAAAAATCCTTATAAACAAACTGGTTAAAAAAGTAAAAGAGCGAAAAAGAATTATTAAAAATAATAACTGGCTTGCTCCTACTGATGTAAGCGACTACACAAGGTGGGCATGGCAACAATACAGTGCGGGCATATCGTTGCTAAACAACCCAGCAGACTTGCCCATAAAAACACTGGATACAGCAACTTTTGCCACCATAGCCATGGGCAATTATGATTTTAGTTTGTTTAATCGGCATTTAGATTTTTATACCCAAATCGATCTTTTGCCAAGAGATTTGATTGATAACCCAACGAACATATCAGGTTATAGTTATTTATTTGTTCCTGCGCAAAATTTATCGGCATCAGATATTGAACACCTTAATAAGATAAGCCAATATACTGAGGTTATACTTGCGTGGTTTTCGCCATACCCACCGCCCAAAGAGCTATCAGCAGCTATAACGCAACTACATATTCCTCAATTAAATGGTGTTACCCAAGCCCTTGTTCCTCAGCTTATTTTTGGAGCCTTGGGGTTTAAAGCCAATAAAAGCAACATAAGTTATGCCCCCCCTACCTTAGCCACATTGCCCTTAGGTCGTTTGCAATTTGGCCCACCTGAACTGGCTTTTATGGATGCCTCCACACTAGAAAAAATTGACGCACTTGTTAAAAACAGCATAAAACAAAAAGCTACACCTGGTAGCCAAGTATTAGTGGCAAAAAATGGCATTGTGGTGTATTATCAAAATTTTGGAAGCAAAACCTACCAAAACACCGATGCCATTAAAGACCGATATTTATACGATTTAGCTTCGCTAACCAAGGTAATGGCCACCACCCAAGCCATTATGTTTTTAGCCGAACGAGGCATGCTCGATTTGGATATGCCCATAGCTCATTATTTACCCGAAATGTGGGGAACTGATAAAGAATTTATCCCTGTAAGAGAAATTTTAGCACACCAAGCTGGCCTTTACCCCTACATACCCTTTTGGAAAAAAGTGCTCCCAAAACGTGATTTAGCAAATGCACTGACACACAAAAAATCAAAAGATGCGTTTCAAATTGGGCAAAACACTTACATCGCTCCTTATTTAAAAGATTCACTCTTAAGTTGGTCAATCCATTCAAAGAGATTACGAAAATCTACTAATGAACAAGCCTATGGCTATAAATACAGCGATATAGGTTTTATTATCTTAAAAACATTGGTAGAGCGCATTGTAAACCAGCCTTTGGATGAATTTTTAGATCAAAATTTATATGCTCCACTAGGTATGAACCACACCACTTTTAACCCTTTACATAAATTTTCGGCTAAAAACATTGTACCTACCGAAGGCAACGGCATGTTTAGGGTGGGTGAACTCACAGGCTTTGTAAACGATCAAAACGCTGCTTTAATTGGAGGTGTTTCGGGCCATGCCGGGTTGTTTAGCAATGCACTGGATTTAGCTAAGCTTATGCAATTGCAATTGCAACTTGGTAGTTATGGAGGCACTACTTATTTATACCCCGAAACAATATTGAACTTTACTAAACGACAATACGTTGGTAACCGAAGAGGGTTAGGATGGGACAAACCAAGCAGAGGCTCCAATGGGCCTACCACCGATTTAGCCTCCCAAAAAACGTTTGGACATACAGGTTTTACAGGAACGGCAGCTTGGGCAGACCCCGAACACCAATTAATTTTTATATTTTTATCAAACCGAGTATATCCAGACCCAGGCAATTTTAAACTAATACAATTAAATGTGCGAACGAGGATTCAAAGTTTGCTTTATGAGGCAATAGATTTTAACAACTAAAAAATGAAAATAGGAATTGTTTGTTATCCAACTTTTGGAGGTAGTGGAGTAGTAGCAACCGAGTTAGGTAAAGCATTAGGGCAGTATGGGCATGAAATCCATTTTATTACCTACTCGCAACCGATGCGACTCGATTTTTTTAACCAAAATATATTTTACCATGAGGTAAGTTTTAACTCGTACCCATTATTTAAATACCCCCCATACGAAATGGCTTTGGCCAGTAAAATGGTAGATATTGCCAAATTTGCTAAACTCGATTTATTGCATGTACATTATGCCATCCCACATGCATCGGCAGCCTATCAAGCCAAGCAAATTTTGGCTGAAGAAGGCATAAATCTGCCATTTATTACCACCCTGCATGGCACAGACATTACTCTGGTAGGTAAAGACCCATCTTACGAACCGGTGGTGGCCTACTCGATAAATAAATCTGACGGGGTAACCGCAGTTTCAGACAACCTTAAAGAAGACACACTCAATCATTTTGATATTACAAGAGACATACGAGTAATTCCTAATTTTATTGATTTAGAGCGATTTAAAAAACACAAAAAAGATCATTTTAAAAAAGCGATATGCCCCAATGGAGAAAAACTGATTGTACACACTTCTAATTTTAGAGCCGTTAAAAGAGTAGATGATGCGGTAAGAATTTTTAAAAATATTTCTGACAAGATACCAGCTAAGTTATTATTAGTTGGCGATGGCCCTGATCGAGTAAATATGGAGGCACTTTGCAGAGAGTTAAATGTGTGTGATGATGTTCGGTTTTTAGGAAAACTGGATGCCGTTGAAGAAGTGCTTTCAGTAGCTGATTTATTTTTAATGCCTTCTGAAAAAGAAAGTTTTGGACTGGCCGCTTTGGAAGCCATGGCCTGTGAGGTGCCTGTAATTTCTTCTAATGCAGGCGGTATTCCCGAACTAAATATTCATGGAAAAACGGGTTTTGTAAGTGATATTGGTAATGTAGAAGATATGAGTAAAAATGCTTTATTTATTTTACAAGATGAAAATTTGAGTACATTTAAAGCAGCAGCACTAGCCAGAGCCCATGAGCTCGACATTCACAAAATTGTACCTCAATACGAAGCCTATTATAATGAAGTGCTTGCAAAGCAGTAAAATGGTAATATTCATTAAATGACTTACTATTTTTGATATTCTATTCATAAATAGAACGAATCCTATTACTTTTGCATTAAATAACCGCTAACATGTCAGTAAAAGTAACACCCAAAAATAAAGGGCGTAAGCAACTTTTTAAAAACCAATTTTTAGAAAAACTTACGCGTACACATATTGCGATTCCCATTAGTATATTTGTTATATATTCAGCTTTATTATTAGTTTACAGCATTTATACTGTTCGCACGTTAACCATAGGGCAAACAGTTATGTTCTTTTTTATCGGTTTTTTTACCTTCACACTAGCAGAGTATTTGATGCATCGGTTTCTGTTTCATATTGATACGAGTACTAAAGGGAGGGCAAAGTTTCAATACACGCTGCACGGAGTACATCATGAATATCCGAAAGATAAGGAAAGATTGGCGATGCCACCTGTAATGAGTATTACCATATCAACAGCCTTGCTTTTTTTATTAAAGCTAGTACTTGGCGATATTGTATTCGCTTTTTTACCAGGCTTTTTAGTTGGCTATGCTGGCTATTTAGTTATGCACTACATTCAACATATTTTTAAAGCACCTAAAGGGTTCTTTAACTCGTGGTGGGCCAACCATGCGGTGCACCATTATAAAGATCAAACCAAGGCTTACGGGGTTTCATCGCCACTTTGGGATTATGTTTTTGGCACTATGCCAGCAAAAAAGGCCGAAACTATATCAGGCAATATTGATAAATAGCACTGTTTATCAAAGGTCTGAGCGAGACGCTCAAGACCAACAAGTAGAAGCCATGGCCTATGAGGGCTAAGATTAATTAAATCACCATCAATTAATCTTCAATTTTTTAATTCGAGTAATTGGCCCTGGGCAAAAAGTTTTATGGCAATCGATGCAACGATTAACCAACTCATTAAAACCCTCCACTTTATTTTCAGAACTGGTTTGAAGCGTTTTAGCTTCTGTTAAAATTAAGTTGTTAAAAGCAGTAAATGTAGGGTTTGAAAGCTTTGGATCGCTAGGAGTAGCATTGTGAATATACGCTAGCTCTTTAATAAATTCCTCAGTAATAGTACCCGTACCTGCTTTTATATGTTGTTTAATCGTATCTGCATCATTATACATTTTGCGCATTAATAAAGTTAGCTCGCTATCCTTATTAAGTTTGTTGCTTATTATACCTTCTTGCTGAGAGCTTGAACAACTTATAAAAAAGGGCACCAACAGGCACCCTATAAATATTCTTAACATAATTAATATTCTATTCAAATCGCATTTTCTTCTTTAATAATTACTCCTACGGCTTCAAACGAATAGTTTATTTCAGGTTCGGTAATAGCATCAATTTCTTCTTGTGTAGCATTGGCATCTTCGGCATAATGTTTTAGAGTTGCTACATCGGTTGTATCAATTTTAGCAATACCTTCTACAACAGCTAATTTACCTGCTGCATTAAGAGGAACGAAAAAACCATAGTCTTTAAATGTAACTCGCATAGATTTTCCATTCTCTAAATCAAGTTTCATCCAACAGCCTTTTTTAGAACATACCTCTGTAATACTTGCAGTTAGTTTAACATTTAAAGAATCTTTACCCTCAAACTGGGTTAAAAAATTGGCTGAAGAAACAGCTCCATCTTCGGTAATAGCATCTCCATGTTTTGTAATTTCAATATTCTCTTCTTCAACTTTTTCAGTTGATTGCTTTGTGTTACCACACGACACTAAAAATGCGATGCCAACAATAAATAAAATTCGTTTCATTACTTTAGGTTTTAAATTTAAACAAAGGTAGCACACAACCACTTTAAATGGATATACAAATAATCAAAATAGTTACTGCCCTTGCATAACAAAAGCACCCCAATAATAAGGTGCTGGATATTTAGTTTTCAACGCCTTTTGCGCTTTTCTAAACGACTGTAATTTATTTTTTGACACCACCCAATCTTTATAAAAAGTGGTCATTAATAATTGAGTAGCGGCATCATCTACTTTCCACAAGCTCATAATAACGGCTTTGGCTCCTGCCACTTCAAACGAGCGTTGCAGTCCATACACTCCTTCGCCCGACATAATATCGCCTAGGCCTGTTTCGCAAGCACTCAATACCACCAAATCAGTGTTTGTTAAATCGAGGTTCATGGCTTCATAGGCAGTTAATACTCCATTATTGCCTCCATCAGCTGCATTCAGATTTCCAACATTTGCCAGTAATAAACCTGAACGAAGCAAAACGTTTTCATTTACATTATTAAGAGGCACACTAAACACCGAGCTATTATTTGCGTTTACATCTTGTACAAAAAAACCATGGGTTGCGATATGCAATAATTTAGGACTCTTAGCTTCCTTTATTTTTTCCTCCGTAG